>CAYYBP010000047.1:0-4176 GCA_964470275.1 uncultured Anaerolinea sp.
CACCCCCAACCGTGAGAAGACCAGTTTGATCATGTCAAGATATTCGATACCGGCATTTTTCACCGTGATCGGGCTGTGCGTAACGGCCGCGGCCCCCACGAAACTGATCACCTCCAAATAGTCCGGCCCAATAGTGAATTCGCCTCCGTGCAGGCTGCTGACGCCAGTGATATTCAAGGTGTTTGACCCAATATTCTCAATTTTCGCGCCAAGCGTGTTGAGAAAGTGACACAACTCCTGGATGTGAGGCTCGCTCGCGGCATTTCGAATCACAGAAGTTCCCTTGGCTAGTACGCTGGCCATAATCGCATTTTCTGTCGCGGTGACACTCGCCTCGTCCAATAGAATGTCCGCGCCGGTCAAACCATGGGCTTCAAAATGAAAAGCCCGGTCATAGGTCACTTTAGCGCCCAGCTTTTCAAGCGCGAGCAGGTGGGTATCCACCCGGCGCCTGCCGATCACGTCGCCGCCAGGGGGCGGGAGGTGAAGTTCGCCTACTTTTGCCACCAATGGACCCGCCAGGAGAATAGAGGCCCGGATCTTTCGGCAAAGGTCAGGATCAAGATCAGTCGGTCGGATGTGCCTGGCGTGAATTTTCCAAACATTCGGCTCAAGCACTTCGATGTCAATGCCCAGGCTCTTGATCAGCTTGCCCATGATATTCACGTCCTGGATATCTGGTACGTTTCTGAGTATCACGGGTTCTTCAGTGAGCAAACAGGCAGCCAGCAGGGGTAGGGCTGCATTCTTATTACCTCCTGGAATCACCTCGCCATTCAGGGGATTTCCTCCGGTGATGGTAAATTTATCCATGAGAACCTCCATTCAATAATTCGTGAATCAAGCCTATGATAAATGATAGTTGGAAATTATGCCAATTAACCAGCACATACCATATAACAAAATTCGGAGTATAAAAACAGGTGGGATTCAAGTATACTCAATTTATTCTTAATTCCGATCTTTACAGAGGTTAGTATGCTCACAGTTGAGAAAGTAAACACTGAATCAAGGAACGCTGTAGCCGACTTCGTTCAGTTTCAATATGATCTTTACCAGGGAGTTCCTCAGTTTTGTCCTCCTTTCCGTTCAGATATCAAGTTGATGCTCAACAAGAAAAAGCACCCATTTTTTGAGCATTCAAATGGAGAATTCTATATCGCCAGGAAAGATGGAAAGATTGTGGGACGGATCGGGGTCTTGATCAATACCCTGTTTAACCAATATCACCAGGTCAAAAAGGGGCAATTTTACCTGTTTGAGTGCATCGATGACCAGGAGGTCGCCGACGCTTTGTTCGAGAAGGCTTATGAGTATTGCCGGGAACGCGGAATTGAAGATCTCGTCGGACCTAAGGGACTCTCAGCGTTTGATGGGTATGGCATACAGATTGAAGGGTTCGAAAACCATCAGATGATGACCATGATGAATTACAACTTCCCTTATTATGCCCGTTTATTTGAACATGCCGGTTTTGAAAAGGAAGTTGACTTTGTTTCCTGTTACATTCACCGCGATAATTTCAATCTCCCTCCAAAAATTAGCGAGGTGGCCGAAAAAGTGATCGAACGAGGTAAATTCAGGATCAAGGAATTCCGGGATAAGAAAGAGATTCGGCAGTGGGCAACCCGAATTGGGGAGGCGTATAACAACACTTTTATCAACAACTGGGAGTATTACCCCATGACGCAAGGTGAGATAAAACTTCTTCTGGATAACCTGCTGATGGTGGTGGATCCAAAATTGATAAAGATCATCACGTACAACGAAAAGATCGTGGGATTCTTGATCGCATTTCCGGATGTCACGAAAGCGTTGCAGCGCCATGGAGGCAGAATCACGCCCTGGGGGATACTGGATCTGTTCCGTGAGATGAAGAAGACGAACTGGGTCTCGCTGAACGGGGCGGGGGTACTCCCTGAGTACCACGGCCGGGGCGGGAACGCCTTGTTGTACTATGAAATGGAAAAAGCGATCAAGGATTATGGATTTGAGCACTGGGAATTGACACAGGTGGCGGAGACAGCCGTCCAGATGCGCAAGGACCTGATCACTGCTGGCGGAAGACAATATAAAAACCACAGGGTCTATCATAAACGCTTATAGACCCGGGTTTTCAATTATGTAAAAACATGAACTGCTCATCCCTCGATTTATCTCGTTATAATAACTGAGACGATAGATCACGGAGAGTGATGCTACATTTCTTAAACAGGCAAAAACCGTATATAGTCATTGCAGCCGTCCTTGCTTTTACAGCGCTTCTCTATTTGATTAATGTAACCATTGTAAAAAATATCCCCGCCGGGACGGATTTCCTGGTTCACTGGCAGGGCAGCGCGGGTTTATTAAGGGATGGCATTGATCCTTATTCAGATGCGGCGATTGGAAATATTCTCTCAGCTGCAAGCACGAACGGATTTCGTTTGACAGCAGAAGAAATCCGGTACAACTCACCGCTTTTCGCGCTTTTATTCTACGCACCAGTCAGCCTGATCCGGAATTTTGGAGTCGCCCGGGCTGTGTGGATGACCTTCCTCGAGTTTACATTGATCGGGTGTGGAATACTCTCAATAACGATGGTTCCTGTGAAAAAGCCCGGCTGGATCGCAGCAATTTCAATGGTTTTCCTTGTTTTATCAAGCCTGTCGGTGTCATCGTTGATGCAGGGAGGTTCGCATATCCTCGCCCTCTTTTTTGTGCTGCTCGCGGTTTATATGCAAGTCAATGGCGCGGAGGATGCATCTGGGCTCTTCCTGGCGCTGGCTTTGATCAAACCTGACTATGTTTATCTCGCTGTGCTCTTGATTCTTGCACGGTCAGTAATAACTAGGCGATATCGCATCGTCTGGTGGTTTCTCGGAACGCTGGTGATGCTGGTTGGATTCACTTTGCTGTTGGTTCCCAATTGGCCGCTGCAGTATTTCCTGGGCAATGTCAACACAATACCTGTCAATGCTGTCGGTACGCCGGGTTATGTAGAGCAATTATGGGGAAACGCCGATATTGCCCGCCGGCTGCTCATCGCGAAGGATGTCGGGTTAATCCTGATCCTGGTCTATGAATGGGTACTGGTCAAAAACCAGGGAAAATTACGGCTCGTGTGGGCTGGCTGCCTGTCCCTGGTGGTCAGCGCGCTCATCGGGAAGAGTCTGAACACCGTTGGCATGTTAAACACATTGCCTGTGATCATCATTGGTTTCGCTTTCCTCTACCAGAGGTGGACGAACCAGGCAAGCATGGTTTACATTCTGATTCTGGTTTCGATATTTGCCCTGTTATGGGTCTTCTCAGGCATGCTGATCTCTGATTTCCCCCTTGTCTTTATGAAGATATTCTCCCTGTTTCTCCTTCCGCTTATGGCTGTGCTCATCCTGTATTGGGTGCGCTGGTGGGTAACCCGCAGCAGTAAATTTGGTGATGGATTGTAGGCAAATCGATTAGGCTCTGGATGACCAGAAGAGATTACTTCTTACTGTATCTTGCTGCGACGGTTTTTTACGCCGTTTTGACGCTGATTGTCCGCGCCCCTGGTTATATGGATGCTGAGTATTATTACGCCGGCGGTATACAACTGGTTTCAGGTCATGGTTTGTTTGAACCATACCTGTGGAATTACCTCTCGTCACCTGGTTCGCTGCCGGTGCACGCGTTTTCGTACTGGATGCCTCTGTCTTCCTATGTTGCAGCCGCGGGAATGTGGCTTTCGAAATCCACTGCTTTTGCTGCGGCGCGTTTGATCTTCATCCTGGCGGCAGGTTTAATTCCATTGATCACGGCGAAGATGGCAGAGGATATTTCTCCCCGGAAGGGCTCAGGCTGGTTGGCGGGAAGCATCGCGCTCTTTTCAGCCTATTACCTCATTCACCTCACCACCACGGATTCATTTGTATTAATGATGATCCTGGGCAGCGCTTTCCTTTATCTAGTTCCCAAGGTTTTAGAGAACACTGTAACAAATAAAATATGGCTGGCAGTCATTGGTTTTGGGGTTGTTTCTGGTCTGCTCCATCTTGCGAGGACTGATGGCATCCTGTGGTTCTTTGCAGGTTTTTCTTTACTCCTGCTGCGTGACTTCGGGTTATTGAAAAAACCATCCTTGCCATTCTATAAAAGTATCGTGATCCTCCTGGTATTTGTGGCTTCCTACCTGCTGGTGATGGGTTCATGGTATTG
>CAYYBP010000047.1:4186-14922 GCA_964470275.1 uncultured Anaerolinea sp.
AATTTATCTGCATTTCAATCCCTCTTTCCCCCAGGCAACAATCTGATGTTGTTCGCGGTTGAATACAATGATATTTTCTTTTTCAAAACCGCTGACCTGGGTCTGCCCAGGCTGATGGAGGCGGGGATTGGTGCATTCTCTTTGGCGCGCGTAAAGGCCTTATTCTCGAATTTGCTTTCGTTTATCGGTGTGAACGGCAGCATTCTACTTTCACCTTTCATCGTGATCGGTCTATGGCAAACCCGCAGGAGCAGCAGGACCCGGGTTGCGGTGGTCATCGTTCTTCTGATTCTTGCATTGATGTCCATCGTCTTCCCCTTTGCCGGGACCCGCGGCGGTTTTTTCCATTCAATGGCGGCGTTTCAGCCTTTCTTTTGGAGCCTTGTACCGCTTGGATTGTTGAAATGTATCGAGTTAGGGGTTCAAAAACGTAAGTGGCAGCTTAATCGCTCCTGGAAACTTCTGGGAACCACTTTTCTTGCAGCAGTCAGTATTGTGTCAATCCTTGTTTTTATGCAAAAGTTGAACTCAAGCGACATGACAGGGGTTCCATGGAACGAATCGCTCGATAATATCCGCTCAAGTGACCAGGAAATTGTACAACTCACCGGCGATCAGGATTCAGTGATCATGGTCAATGACCCGCCCGGTTATTGGCTGGCAACGGAGCGCCGGGCGGTGGTGGTTCCCAGCGACAGCCTGGAAAGCCTGCTGACCGCAGCAACGAAATTTAACGTGCGGTTCGTGATCATTGAACAGGATAACCGGACAATTCTTGAAGAATTGACCTTAAAACCTGCGCTCGCGCAAAGATTGAACTTGATTTCGGGAAATGAAGAAACTGCTATCTATGAAATTCAGTAAATCTCCGCGCAATCTTTATCAATTCTTTAGCTCATTACCAGGGCTGTTGCTGGTTCTGACGATTTTGAACCTATTATTGTTTGGCATTATGCAGTTGGTGAGCTTTCGTGCCACGGGCGGGGGTTTCCCGCTGGACGATTCATGGATCCATCAGACCTATGCCAAAGGCATCGCCCAGACTGGAAGCTGGGTGTATGGCTTAAACGGCCGATCCGCGGGCTCCACCAGCCCACTTTGGACCTTGTTCCTGGTACCTGGACATCTGCTCTCAAGTTCGAACCCTTTTGGCTGGACCTTCACGATCACATGGTTATTTAGCGCTGCCTTGCTATTACTTTCAACGGTTTTGTTAAACAGGCTTGTAGACCACAACCTGGGATTAACGGCGATATTTGGTGCAGCGCTTTCAATGGAATGGCATTTGCTCTGGGCTGCGGGTTCTGGGATGGAAATCCTGCTGCTGGGAGCAGGATTTATTGCCATTTTGTACCTGTTAAAATACAAAACCCATTACGCGTTGATCGGTTTATTAACCGGATCGCTCGTATTCGTACGTTTAGAGGGGATCAGCATCCTGGGTCCTGTGCTGCTGTTGATGGTTCTCGACCTGAAGCAGAAAAAAATAAAGACTAAAGACGTTCTGCTGTTCATGCTGTTATTGGTGATCCCGATCCTGCTGTACGGATGGCATAACTACCACTTATCAGGGAGTATTTTCCCGAACACCCTGGCTGCCAAGTCCACTGAGTACGCCTCGCTCACGAGCACGCCGTTGTTATTAAGGTATATCAAGCTTTTTTCCGTCTTATTGATTGGACCCTCGGCATTTCTCTTGCCGGGATTCATTTACGCGGTCTGGCACGCGTGGAAATCGAAAGATGCCTGGTTGATGGCAGTGATGATCTGGCTGCTGGGGTTCGTTCTGCTTTACGCAGTTCGTCTGCCAGTAACTTACCAGCATGGCCGGTACCTTGTCCCGGCTCTGCCGGTGTATATGTTGCTTGGCTACCTGGGAACCGTTGAATTATTACGGATCATGCATACAAAAACAAGAAGACTTCTTGGCGTCTTTCTCTATGGCAGCCTGCTAATAACTTCGGTTATCTTCTACCTGCAGGCCGTCACCACTTATCGGGAGGATGTAAATACTATCAATGCACTAATGGTCGAACCGGCGGTGTGGATCGATCAACACACTGAGCCAGGCGCGCGGGTGGCCGCCCATGATATTGGGGCGATTGGTTATTTTTCAAACCGGAGGATCATTGACCTTGGCGGTTTAATCGATCCTGCAGTGACCTCATTCATCTTGGATGAGGCAGCTCTGTCTGACTATATACGTGAATCTAAAGCGAATTACCTGGTTATCCTTTCAGATTGGTATCGAGAGCTGAACACCGCCGGCGATCTTGTGAAGCAATATTCCGTAAGGACGAGGTCAGGTGAGTATTTTTCTGAAATTCGGGAATTGCACTAACTCAAGTATGCGCCATTATGCTATACTTACACAGTTAAAGTAAGACCCCAACAAGGGTTTGGAGTATAAAATGGAAAACCAAACAGACCCCAAACAACCATCGGTTGACTCCTTCCGGGAGCAAATCTTATCCAAGATATCGACCAATGCATCAAAGCTTAGACAGATCGAGCAGACCATCGAACAGAGCCAGGGTGAAATAACCCGCCTGGTGCAAAAGAAGTCCCTGGATACGACCCAGCTTCAAAAATTTCAGGGTGATCTGACAGGATTCTCAAAAGAAGAGATCCGCGATACCTTCATCAGCGCGATGGATTCCCAACAACGCCTTCTGCTAATGCGCGGACAGCTCGAAAAATTGCACGAACAGAAGAATAACATTGCCACCATGAACGCGGACCTGGAAGAGATGTTGGCTTTTCTCAACCTTTCGCATGAGCAACTCGAGAGCCGCAAGTCACGCTCCACGAATATTGAAATGCTCGATATGCTGATCACCGCGCAAGAGGCTGAACGTCAACGCCTGTCCCGCCAGATGCATGATGGCCCCGCCCAGTCATTATCGAATTTAATTGTGCAAGCCGAAATTGCGACCAAGCTATTCGACATCGACCCATCCAAAGCCCGTGATGAACTGGATAAATTGAAGAACTCAGCCATGAGTACTTTTCAAAAGATCCGTTTGTTCGTCTCTGAGATCCGCCCGATGATGCTTGATGACCTGGGTCTGGTTCCTACCTTGCGCAAGCACGTTGCGCAGGTGCAAGAAACCACGGGAACGCCGATATCATTGGCGGTCAGCGGGGAAGAGCGCAAGCTCAAAACCTATTTAGAAGTATTCATCTTCCGCACCGCGCAGGAATTGATCAATGCCTCGCTAAAACGCAACCAAGCGCCTTCCAGCGATTTTCAGGTAAATGTGCTGCTAAAGGTGACTGAGACTGATGTCAACCTTTCTGTTGAGGACAACGGAAGGGTGTTCACCACGGCGGAGCTCACAGCGGCGGATGGTTTAGGCTTAAATCTGATCAAGGAACGCACTGAGTTGCTCAGCGGCGACTTTTTCTGCGATCTCGACAGGAATTCCGGAGTCGAAATCAGCATTCATATACCGGTTGCCGATTTCCCTGATTAATCTATTATCTTAGCAGGAGCATCAATGACGAAGACGATTGGCATTCTAACAGGCGGAGGCGATGTCCCGGGCTTGAATCCGGCCATTAAATCAGTGGCGATGAGCGCCTTTGACAGCGGCTACAAGATGGTTGGTATACGGCGGGGTTGGGGGGGGCTCCTTCAATATAATCTTGATGAGCCTTCAACGCACGATTATTATGTTCGCAGCTTATTGCGGGAAGACGTTAGAACCGTTGATCGGTCCGGCGGCACTTTCCTGCACACCTCAAGAACCAATCCGCAGCGGGTTAAACAGGGTGATATTCCAGATTTCCTGAAGAATTCCGGACTCGGTAAACCAATTGATGAGAATGGAACCACAGATTTCACCGGGCACATTTTAAAAGTACTGGAACATCTTGGAATTGACGTGCTTGTGACCATCGGCGGTGATGACACACTAAGTTTCTCCGTACGGTTGAACAAAGAGGGTTTCCCGGTGGTGGGCATTCCAAAAACAATGGACAACGACGTATTTGGCACCGATTACTGCATCGGTTTCTCGACTGCCGTGACCCGGAGCGTTGATTTCATCACGAATATGCGCACCAGTGTGGGTTCGCACGAGAGAATCGGAATCGTCGAGCTCTTCGGACGAAATTCTGGAGAAACCAGTCTGATCTCGGCGTACCTGAGTTACGTGGATCGCGCGATCATCTCGGAAGTGCCTTTTGATATTCATAAACTTTCTGACTTTCTACTCGAGGATAAACGAAACAACCCCTCCAATTACTGCATGATGACCATCAGTGAAGGCGCCATCATGGAAGGCGGCGACATCGTGGAAACCGGCGAAGAAGACGCCTATGGCCATCGCAAGCTTGGCGGGATCGGCGAGCAGACTGCTGAAATGGTTAAGAAATTGACCAATCAGAACGTGATGTACCAGCAGTTGGGGTACCTGATGCGCTCAGGCGCGCCGGATTCCCTCGACCGCATGGTCGCGATGTCATTCGGCAACCTGGCTGTTCAGCTCATTAAACGCAATGAAACCGGAAAGCTGGTCGCCTTGCATGGCGGTAAATACACCACAGTTCCCATCAACATGGTGCTGGCGGGTAAGAAGCGGGTAGATATCGCCAGTTTCTACGACATTGACAACTACATACCCAAGATCAGGGACTTTATGGGTGTCCCGATGTTCCTGAGCTAATCGGAATTATTTCGTAAGTTAATTCAAAAAATGACGAAAAATCCTCAGAAAATTCTTGAAGGACGCTACCAGGTCGTACCTCGGGCGATCATTTTTATCTTCAAGGACGGCAGTGTGCTGCTGCAAAAAGCATCCGAGACTAAAAAGATCTTTCCCGGGTGCTACAATGGGATCGGTGGGCACATTGAGAGGGGGGAAAGCGTGCTTGATGGAGCTGTCCGCGAACTTTATGAGGAGACCGGGCTTGCCTGCGAAGATTTACAGCTTGCCGGAACGCTCATGATCGATGTTCAACCGCAGCAGGGTATTTTGCTCTTTGTTCTGACCGGCACTCAAACGCTCGGCGAACTTAAGGGGTCCGAAGAGGGGTCTTTACACTGGATCCCAACGGCGGAACTTGTGTCATTGAAGGTGGTTGAGGATGTTCCCGAACTGGTCATCCGGGTGCTTGAATTCCGCGATACAGGGAAGTTGTTCTTCGGCAAGTATCATTATGACGAGGATGGTAACCGCCATGCCACCTGGTTCACGCATCCGTGAGTTTACGCTCATAGAATACCAATAAAGTGGATCCGTACTTGCGCTGGTCGAATTCGACCAGCGCTTTTGTTTCCAGGCGGGTGTATTCCACCGGGTGTATCTGCACGATCAGCCAGCCATCATCCGCCAGCAGCTCGATATTGTCATCCACCAGGGAGACCGCTTTTTCCCAGATGCCCTTGTACTGGGGCGGGGCGATATAGATATACTCGAACCGGCGCTGAGCAGGAAGGGAAAGAAATCTTAGTGCGTCGGTGCGAATTACCTGCGCCTGCTCAACGGTTTTTGTACGTTTCAGGTTTTCTTTGATCGTGTTGATGGCTTTCTCGTTGATTTCAAGGAATACACAATCCCGCGCGCCGCGACTCAGTGCTTCGATACCCACGCTGCCGGTTCCTCCAAAGAGATCCAGGAAAGACGCATCCTGGATATCCGGTGAAAGGATATTGAACAGGGCTTCTTTGACCCGGTCAGTGATCGGCCGGGTTGAATCACCTGGTACCGGTAGCAGGCGGGTGCCTTTGGCTTTGCCAGCGATAATACGAGGTGAGCTCATTAATATTTCTCAACGGCTTTACGAACTGCGAGGATATTTGAACGCGGGGCGATCACAGGTAATACGCAGCCTGTTCCCAGGATGAATCTATTACCATCCGTGGATTCAAGCGCAGCTGCCGCCTCGCGCCGCACATCCTCCGGGATTCCATAGACCAGGGTATCCCATTGCCTCAACCCTCCGCACACAGCCCCGCTAAAACTCTGTTTGGCCTGTTCAAGCGATGGCGGGGTTTCCAGGTCATGCCAATTTAGTACAGAGATCCCTCTCTTTGGCGCAAGATCAAAATATAGGTTGTTTCCGTGCAGATGGGCTACATTCAGCCACAGGTTTTCAGCAGTCTTCAGAATCTCATCGTCGAAAGGCAGGAGAAAGCGCGCCACTTCATCCCTGGTCAGCAGGGATGCCTGCAAGTGCTGAACGGCAAAGAAGACCCCGTCTATCCCCAGTTTGATGCATTCACGCAGGAAAGCGATCGTATTCCGGGTGAGTATATCCAGTCCAGCAAGAAGATCTTCGGGATAATAGTGAATATGAACAAGCAGGTTTTCTTTACCGACCAGGTTCTTGGCCTGCGAAAGCGGGTCAAAAATCGTCTGGATAGTGGGGGTTCTTTCTGTGGAATTGCTGATCACCTGGGAGATGCATTCAAGCTGGTTGGCGAGTTGACCCTGAAAAGGTGAGAGTGTGGCCAATTTGTGCCAATCCCCCGGCTCTTTTACCGGGTAATGCGTATATTCCCTGGTTCCTTCCGGATTACCATTCCATTTGTCTACCACACCGTAACCCCTCACGCAGTAAGAAGAGGCAGGTGTGATCTTAATCAGGTCAAAATCGTAGGTGTTTTGAAAATGCAGAATGGAGTTCGCCAGGCTGGAAGGATCCTGATCATCGACCGGGAAATGCCGCCATAAGGCAACCGGTGGCCGGTCTACTTCCGCGCCGGATATGCACGCTTCAAGCCGTTGAAGATGGTTCACTTTTCTCTCCAGGTTGATCTGCGGGACGTTTGAACGTCCACAGGCGGTTGATGAAGTAATTCCACAGCATCACCACCAGGATCACGATCGCCAGGGCGGTGTTGTGCCCAATGATGGTCGGGGTCAGGAGATGCGGCACATACTTCTCAGCCAGGGGGATCAACACCTTCTCAAGATAAGCAAAGAGCGGGGTTCGAATCCCCAGACCCGCAAGGCTTACGATTGAAAACTGCACGAGTTGTTTGATAACCGGGGTGGTCCGTGTTTCAGGAAAGGTCCATGTGCGGTTGAGGATAAAATTGTTGATCACAGCCAGACTGAACGAGACTACACTTGCCCAAACAGCCGGAACTTTAAGGAGGGTGGCCAACAAGTTGAACACCCCAAAATCAATAACGGAACCGATCGCCCCTACAACGGCAAATCGGAGGAATTTTTTTCGTTCTCTGGGCTCTTGCAGCAAGCTCATAAACTACCGATCTTGCTCTTGAAATACTCAATCGTGGATAAGAGGCCATCCCTGAGATCAGTTTTAGGCGCCCAGCGCAGAATTTCCTTTGCCCTGGTGATATCCGGCTGGCGCCTCTGAGGATCATCTCCGAGGCGTTTATCCTTTTTGAAGACAATGCCAGCTTTGTTACCGGTCAATTCGTTGATCACATTGGCGAACTCGAGGATCGAAATTTCTGCAGGATTGCCGATATTGACCGGGTAATGTTCATCAGAGAGAAGCAATTTGTAGATGCCCGCGATCAGGTCATCAACATAGCAAAAGCTGCGCGTTTGAGAACCGTCGCCGTAGATGGTCAGGGGCTCATTTTTCAACGCCTGGTTGATAAAGTTGGGTACCACGCGGCCGTCATCGAGGCGCATACGTGGACCATAAGTATTAAATATCCGCACGATGCGTGTGTCCAATTGATGAAAACGGTGATAAGCCATTGTCAGCGCCTCGGCAAAGCGCTTGGCTTCATCATAGACAGACCGAAAACCGATCGGATCCGCGTGTCCCCAGTAGGTTTCCTTCTGTGGGTGTTCAAGCGGATCACCGTAGATTTCGCTGGTCGAAGCGAGCAGGAACCTGGCGTCAAAGGTTTTAGCCACGCCCAGGGTGTTGTGAGTCCCCAACGCGCCGGCTTTCATCGTCTGGATCGGCAGGCTTGGATAGCTGTATGGTGATGCCGGATTCGGGCTGGCAGGGGAGGCAAAATGAAGAACTGCGTCAACTTTCTTGGGGACAAAAATGTATTCAGAAACATCATGCTTAATGAATGAAAAGTTGTCATTACCTGAGAGATGGGCGATATTTTCGGGGTTACCGGTTATGAAGTTATCCATACCGATAACGGTATGCCCATTATTGAGTAAATATTCGCATAGATGTGACCCCAGGAAACCAGCTGCACCAGTTATTAATACTCTCATTATTTATCTCCAATAGATTTTTGAAATTGAACCGTCTCCTGTGATCTGCTTGATCGATCCAGAGGGGATATGTGCCAACAGCATATTGCCGTTGGCGACGAAACCCAACCATGCGCCAGTCTCAGCAGTA
The DNA here is from genome assembly GCA_964470275.1 of uncultured Anaerolinea sp. GTDB lineage: Bacteria > Chloroflexota > Anaerolineae > Anaerolineales > Anaerolineaceae > UBA6107. The sequence continues at coordinate 12,488 of CAYYBP010000047.1, forward strand.
TTTGAAGGAGACCATGCGACAAATTGCGGATCCAATCCCTGCAAACCTTCGCCCGGATAGAGACGCTTGCGGTTGGAACCATCACGATCCATCACGTTCAGGTTGTACTTGCTCGTTTCGCTTTGATCAGGAGTGATCGCTGAAAGGTAGCTCACGTAGTATTTTCCGCTCTCATCAGGCTGTGAGGCGGCGGCGTAACAAAACAATCCGCAGCCGGTGACAAGAGGGATGTTCTGACCGCCATCCACTAATAAACCGGATAGATCATATTCGCTTACGCTCGGATCGAGAGGATTCTTATTATTGATGGAAGTGAATAGGATATTGCCATCAGGCGACCAGGAGATTCCCGGCACCCAGGCCCAATCTGTCTTCGGTTGGTACGGAATGAACTGCAGGATTTCTTGCAGTTTTCCGGTTTTGAGGTTTACCAGTCCGATCGAGTCCGGCCGGGAGTACGCGACCCGGCTTCCATCCAGTGAAGACCTGTATGTCGTTCCCCACCAGCCATATAAACCGCCGGAGTTGGCACCCACCAGTACCTCGTCGTTGATGACTTTGCCGGCTTCGGAAAACTCGTAGACGCGCAGATCGTTGTTCGCCTGCCAGCCAGGAGCGGTTGTGCGCGGTTCCACAGTGGAGTACATGAACGCGCGTGGATTACCGGGGATCCAATCCGCAAAATGAACGACATCTTCGATCTGGGTCGCGATCGGCACCGGGTTTTCTTCGCCCAGGTTAACGATCCAGAGACTGTTGATATGCTCACCGGTCATGTCTCCTTCAGCGCGTGAGTAGAGCAGCCACTCGCGGTCTGGTGAAATTGAGAAAATCCTTCCATCAAGATCGCCGGTGACGGTCACGACTCTGCGGTTGCCGGTGTTGCCTTCCATGATCCAGGCATTTGAGGAGGAAATATATGCGATCAATCCCTCAAACTCAACCGCGCTGAATGGAGACTGTACGCCGATCATCAATATCTCGGGTTTGGCAGGCTGGATGATCTCTCTCTTTACTTCCGAGCGGGAGACTTCGACCCCGTTCTCGAACTGTATCCGGTATGTGGTCTGAACCAGCCCATTTACCCCAGACTGGATCAATACCGTTTGTCCTTCCGGCAGAGATTCATTCTTGATGGTTTGCTGCTCGAATTCGAGTACTGACTCAATAACTGAAAACTCTTCAGTTACTCGTACCAGCTGGATCGTCTCGCCACCTAAAAGTACTGTATTGAGAGGAGGGATGATGCGGTCGCTTGGATTTAGCGTGATATTGTTCGCTTTAAGAAGCTGTTCAACGCTTGTCCCAGCCGTTGATTTGACGGGATATGTGATGCCAGCATTGATAAGGATCACAGAAATCGATTCATCTTGATTGAAAACAGCGCATGCAGAAAGCAATGCGATGAGTATAAAAATACTGGGGAGAACCTTTTTCACAATCCCAACCAACCGGTTCACTTGGATTATAATAACCTTTATCTACTTAACTTGGTAATTATAGCATGACTGATGATGCCCAAAAAAATTCGGATTTGAACGCTTCAGCAAGGGTTGAGGCGTTATTATTCGTTGCCACAGGACCTGTGACAGCCGCGCAGATTGCGGAATCGCTCCAGTTGCAGGTCAAAGATGTCGAAGACGCCATTGAGGAATTGCGCGTTCTGTACACCGGCCGCGGAATCACGCTGCAAAAATACAGCGGTAAATACCAGTTGACTTCGGCGGCGGAAGTCGCGACGGATATTGAGAGGTTCCTTGGATTGGAACAAACAGCCCGGTTGAGCCGGGCTGCCATTGAGACAATGGCGATCATCGCTTACCGGCAGCCGATCACCCGGCCGGCGATTGAAGCGATTCGCGGCGTGAGCAGCGACGGCGTGATGAAAAGCCTGCTTTCCCGCGGATTAATCCAGGAGGTTGGTCGGGCAGAGGGTCCCGGCCGCCCGATTTTATTTTCGACGACCGTTGATTTTCTTCAGCATTTTGGATTGAATTCCATTGACCAGTTGCCGCCTTACGAAGATTACAATGAGCCAGATGAAAAACCAAAAAATGGACTGTTAAAGGATTAGATGATGGCTGAAGAACGGTTACAAAAGATACTTTCTAGAGCTGGTTTTGGGTCACGGCGCAGTTGTGAAGAGTTGATGACCCAGAGACGGGTAAGCGTCAACGGTCAAATCGCCATCCTTGGTCAAAAGGCTGATGAGAGCAGCGACAAGATCCTTGTGGACGGAAAACCGATCCCGCAACCACAAGCTTTCAGGTATGTCATGTTGAACAAACCCCGATTTGTGCTTTGCGACAAGAATCCGGATGATCCTCGCCGCTCGGTTTTCGATCTTGTAGTAAGTGGAAATCAGCTGGCGGTGGTCGGCAGGTTGGATTACGAAAGCGAGGGAATGGTTCTCCTCACGAATGATGGCGACCTGT
>CAYYBP010000048.1:0-14417 GCA_964470275.1 uncultured Anaerolinea sp.
GTCTCCTGCAAACACCCCGTAGAATGTAGCAAGATCAAGGCAATAAGCCAAAAATGGAGATTCGGGAATGAAAAAACTCATAACGCTTGGGGTCATCGCCCTGCTGGCGATATCGATTGCAGCCTGTTCAACAAACTCAACTGCGTCCACCAGCACAAACGCTGCCTCACAACAACCAACAGAAACATCTGAGCCGGAAGGTCTCACCGTGACCCAGGATGCGGCGACAGAAGCGCCGACAGCAGGAAGCACCGAAGAAAAAGCTGCCACCCATGACGAAGAAACAGATTACACATGGGATGAAGCATCGGTGAGTGAAATAACCTTAACCGGGGATTCAGCCACCGCCGCAGACGAGGGTGTCACGATCGATGGTTCGGTCGTCACCATTATCAAATCTGGAACATACCGCCTGAAAGGCACCCTTTCAGACGGGCAGGTCGTCATTGACACTGCCGATAAGGAAGTCACACGTCTATTGCTGGCAGGTGTAGACATCACAAGCACCACCAGCGCGCCTGTTTACATCGCCAATGCAAAAAAGGCGGTGATCATCCTCGAGGAAGGCAGTCAGAATTTTCTAACAGACGGAAACGACTACGTCTACGCCAACTCGGAAGAAAATGAACCGAACGCCGCGCTTTTCAGCATGTCTGACCTGACGATCGCTGGAGACGGGTCACTTGTTGTAACGGGTAATTTCAATGACGGGATCAGCAGCAAAGATGGCCTGATCCTGGCTGGTGAGAACATCACTGTCGAGGCAGCGGATGACGGTATCAGGGGCAAGGATTACATTTACGTCAAGAATGGAAATCTTTACGTTAACGCAGGCGGCGATGGGCTCAAATCCGATAATGAGGATGACGCGACAAAGGGGTATATTACCATCACAGACGGGAATCTACAGATCACCTCTGGAGGAGATGGGATAAGCGCTCAAACGGATGTCATCATTAATTCTGGTGACTTCACCCTGTACACAGGGGGAGGCAGCACGGTATGGATGGATGACGTCACTTCAGCCAAAGGGATCAAGGGGACAACCGCTGTCACGATCACAGGTGGAACATTCAGCATTGATTCCGCAGACGATGCCATCCACTCGAACGGTGACATCTCGATCTCTGGTGGAAGTTACCAGATCGCCAGCGGTGATGACGGAATGCACGCGGATACAACACTTACCATCGATGAGGGTAAAATCGCCATAACGAACAGCTATGAAGGGATCGAAAGCGCGACGATTACGATCAATGGCGGAGAATTGCGCATCACGTCCAGCGATGACGGCATCAACGTGGCTGGCGGGACAGACGGATCTGGGATGGATCGCGGAATAGGCGGACCAGCCGGCTTTGGTAACCCGCCGGACCAGGCAACGATGCCACAGCCGGGATCCAACCAGTTTCCTGGTAACGGGACCATGCCCGGACAGGATATGTTCAGCCTGGGCGGCGATTACTGGTTGTACCTCAACGGCGGCTACATTTACGTCAACGCGTTGGGGGACGGCGTAGATTCGAATGGCTCAATTGAGATGACTGGCGGAACTTTGATCATCAGCGGACCCACAGAAAACATGAACGGCGCTTTGGATTACATGGGAACATTCAACATTTCGGGCGGGGTTTTGGTGGCCGCCGGCAGCGCCGGGATGGTGCAGGCACCGAGCGAAAGCTCGACGCAGAACAGCGTCACGCTCGTCCTGGATGCAGTTCAGGCTGCAAATACACTGTTCACCATCCAGGCTGAAGCGGGAGATCCTATCCTCAGCGTTTCACCGACCAAAGCGTATCAGGCTGTCACCTTTTCGTCCGTTGAACTCGCGAATGGCGCAGTAATTGACCTCTACACCGGAGGAAGCTCCACCGGCGAAATTCAGGACGACCTGGTCGCTGGTGGGAAGTACTCACCTGGAGATTTGATCCAGTCCGTAACCCTCAGCAGCACCGTGACCACGATCGGCAACAGCATCGGTTTCGGCGGAGGACATCGACGATAGCCCGCGCTCAATTTTAAGGCAGGATGCCGGTTAACCCCGGCATCATTTTTTAAATGATTTGGTTTTTCGCGAATTCATATACAGAAAGTAAACCACCTGGCGCCCGTACAAGTTTATGATCACTGCAGGTTGAAGTGAACGACTCTGACAGAAAGGGAAATTATGAACTCCTACAATACCAACGTACTCAACTCGCAAACCAAGCTTCACATGCAGCCCTGGGTGCTGCCAACCAACATCCACTCAACAGAAACCATTTCCAAACGCTTGAGGGATGTCGCGGGGCAATTCACTCCCATCACCCTGGAAGAGATGGACTCGGTTGCTTTATTGGACCGCACGGATACAAAATACGTGATCCCGGTTGGTAAACTTGCGGTCACGCTCAGCAACCTTTCCGGCGATTATCGAGTCCTCGAAATCAACCATCAGCGTTTCAATCATTACCGCACGCTCTACTTTGATACACCCGGGTTTGCCCTTTTCAACATGCACGTCAATGGACGAGTAGACCGATACAAAGTAAGATCCCGTGAGTACACTGACTCTCATCTTTCATTCTTTGAAGTGAAGCGCAAGCTTCACAATGACCGGACCGTCAAGAACCGGGTGCGGACCGATCAACCGATTCTTGATGTAGACGAAGAGAATAAACAATGGTTGAGCAAGGTCTACCCGTTTGAAACCAGTGAACTTGAACCGAAGATATGGAATACATTTTCAAGGATCACCCTGGTAAACACGGAGAGGTGTGAGCGTGTCACAATTGATGTCGATATCAGCTTCTTCACTGCCAACCAGGTCGCACGGCTTGACGGGATCGCGATCGCGGAAGTGAAAATGGATTCACAGGTCAGAAAATCCCCTTTTATGGTCCAGATGCACCTGCTGCACATCCCCACCAACAGTTTTAGCAAGTACTGCCTGGGGGCATCGATGATCTATGACAATATTAAAAAGAATGCTTTGAAACCCAAAATGCTGTGGATCGAGAAAATGTCAAAGGGAGAAATTCAATGAATGACCTGGCCAACCTGTTATTAAGTTTTTCGTTCAATCTGATCGTCGCGATCATCCTGGTAAGATTCATCTACTATCCATCCACACACAACAAACGTTATGTACTGACTTTCCTGGCGTTCAACACTGTGATCTTTTTCGTTTTACGTTTTTTGACCAGTATGGAGATCGGGATCGGCGTTGGTTTTGGATTATTCGCCATTTTCACTATTTTACGCTACCGCACGGACCCGATCCCGGTACGAGAGATGACCTATATGTTCATCATTGCAGCATTACCGGTGATGAATTCAAGCGCAGGCAGCAGCAATACCTTGTGGCCGCAGATGATCGCTGCCAATTTGATCCTGCTGCTGCTTATGTTCATCCTTGAAAAAGGATGGGGATTCCAGTACGAATCCTCAAAGCAGATCGTATATGAAAAGATCGAACTGGTTCAGCCTGAAAGGCGTGCTGAATTGATCAGCGACCTTGAAGCCCGTACCGGTCTCAAGATCAAACGCATCGCGGTAGGCAGGATCAACTTTCTCAAGGATACGGCCGTGCTTACCATTTTTTACCAGGCGAGCCGCCTTGAGGACTGGACCGCACCGGATCAACCGGCAGGGATCGCCTTCGATGATGATATTGATTGATGCGATTGCCCGGATTTTCTCAGACTGCTGGCCGGCTAAACGCGCAAAAAGAATGGATATAATTTAGAGATGGCTCGAAAAATACTGGTGGTGGACGATACGCTCAATGTACAACTGCTGATAAACGATTTTTTATCCGGCCAGGGATTCGAGGTAGTCACCGCTGATGACGGCCGGGAAGCGCTTGAGGTTTTCCACGCCTGCAACCCTGACCTCATACTGCTGGATATCATGATGCCAAACATGGATGGCTACCAGTTCATCACCCACCTCAGGCGCGAATCCAGCGTACCGGTGATCATGATCACCGCCAGGCAGCAGGAAGCCGAGATCATTAAAGGCTTCGACCTGGGAGCAGATGACTATATCACCAAACCTTTCCGCCTGCGCGAGCTGCTGGTGCGGATCCGCGCCGTCCTGCGGCGCGCCGCGCCCCGGGAAGGAGCACCAACCTCATTGGTGATTGGTGATATTTCGCTGGATTCCGGGAAACACGAAGTCTTGAAAGCCGGGCAGAAAGTGGAACTCACACCGCTTGAGTATCATGTGCTCGAAATCCTGATGCGCTCCGCGGGAAAAGTGGTGAGGCGCGCAGACCTGGCAATCGCGTTGATGGAGAACGGATACACAGGGTCAGAAGCAACGCTCAAGATCCATATCAGGAACCTCAGGCTGAAACTGGATGAGGACCTTGATCAACCACGGTATATTGAAACCGTTTTCGGCATCGGCTACCGCTTTTTAGGAGAACCGCAGTGAACAGGTCGTTGAAGGCAAAACTTATCCTTTCTTACCTGGCGGTAGCGCTCATCACGGTGCTTGTGGTTTCAGTGGTCATCCGGTTGACTTCCGGACAATCCCTGATGAACCTGGTCGTCGAACAACAGACCACGCAGCTGCGTGAATCTGCGCAAGAATATTACACCACCACCGGCTCCATGGAAGGCTTTTTTGATTTCTACCTCCTGAATTCAATTTTCAACCCTCAACCTCCGCAACCCGGGTATCACGAGGATGATATTCGTGAGATCCGCGGCTTGCATGGGCTGGTGGACGCGAATCTGAAAGCGCTGATCCCCTTCGCTGGAATGAATATTGGCGACACGGTTCCGCAAGACCAGATGAAACACGCGGTGCCTGTTGAAGTGGATGGAAAAACCGTCGCCTGGATACTTCCGGATACCAAGTTCCAGTTCTCGCTCAACGCGGAGGAACAACTCTTTCTGCAACGGACCAACCTGGCTATCGGATTGGCAGCGCTGGCTGGCGTGCTGGTTGCCGTAGCGATGGGTTTCCTGCTGGCGGTGAGATTGATCAAACCGATCCGCCGGCTCACCCTGGCTTCACAGGAAATGGCGCGCGGCGACCTGCAACAAGAGGTGCCGGTAACCTCGCATGATGAGCTTGGGCAATTAACGCAGACTTTCAACAAAATGAGCCTGGATCTCTTTGAAGCTGACCAAAAAAGAAAACAAATGACAGCGGACATCACCCATGATCTCAGCACCCCGCTTCAGATCATCTCGGGTTACATGGAAATGCTTGAAAACGATCAGATCCACCTCTCCCCGGAGCGGATCGAGATCATCAAGACAGAGATCGAACATCTACGCCGCCTGGTTGGAGACATGACCACTCTCACCCAGGCAGAATCCGGTGGGCTTGAAGTTCAACCACAGGTGGTGCAGCCCGCGGCGCTCCTGGAACGGGTTCAACTCGCCTTCCAGCCGATTGCCGCCCAGAAGGATATTCAACTGGTGCTCAATGCTCAGCCGGATCTGCCGGAAATTTCGGTCGACGAAGGGCGGATGATCCAGGTACTGAAAAACATGGTCGAGAATGCCATCCGCTACACGCCATCCCAGGGAGTCATCACCTTGAGCGCGGACGCGGATGAGCAGGTGCACTTGCGCGTGAAAGACAGCGGCGAAGGCATCGCAGCAGAAGATCTACCGTACGTATTCGACCGTTTCTACCGTGCAGATAAAGCTCGCGGCAGGAGCACTGGCAAGCTCGGTCTCGGCCTGGCAATCTGCAAGACGCTGGTGAATGCCATGGGCGGCACGATCAGCGCGGAGTCTGAGGGCAAAAATCAAGGCACCAGTATCGTGGTGAGTTTTCCAAGGATTTAGAGTGCAATAAAAATAGAGGTCAGGAGAAAGTTTACTCCTGACCTCTCTATCGAAGGTGGGTTTTATGCCCAGAACATTTCTCCGGGGGATTCGACTGTCACCACTTCACGCAGGGCTGCCAGACCTTTGCTGACGCCTTCATCGAATGACATCATTCCATCTTCATGCTCGAGCGAGATAACATGGTCATAGCCAACCATGCGTAACGCGGTAATGATGTCTTTCCATACTTTTAGATCGTGACCATACCCAATCGTCCGGAAAGTCCATGAACGGTGTGGAATATCGGTATAAGTCTTATGGTCATTGCATCCGTTGACAGCAACATTAACTGGATCAACATAGCAGTCTTTACCGTGCACATGATGAATCGCATCCCCCAGCCTTCGTATTGCAGCGACAGGGTCAACACCATTCCAGAATAGGTGGCTTGGATCGAAATTCGCTCCCATCGCCGGTCCGCAGGCTTCTCTCATTTTCAGCATCGTCTCCACGTTATAGATCAACATCCCGGGATGCATCTCGATCCCAATTTTTACTTGATGAGCCTCGGCGAATTTAGAAACCTCGATCTCCAACGGCAGGATCAACCCCAAACCCCTCTTCTCCCTGCGCGTACCACTGGAAGACCTGGAGTGGGCATTGCATGAACTCCGCAAGGATCCCAACCTGTTCAAGGTGTTTGTCTCTCCAGAGATCAGCAAACGAGAAGTTCTTTCGTAACACGGAGATCGTCATTGGATATCCAGCGGATCGAACACGTATCGATCAATGTTATCGATATCGAAAAATCACGCGAGTTTTATAGTCACGTGCTTGGGTTTAAAGAGCTGCAAACGATCGACTGCGGTGATTTCAACATCACCTATTTTGAGCTTCCCTCCGGAAGCCGCCTGGAGTTGTTTGATTACCACGGCAGGAATCCCGTCATCCCGCATAATGAGACGGATTCTGGTCTCAGGCACCTGGCTTTTGCAGTCAGAGACGTGGCTGCCCATGAGAAGCTGCTTCGCCAGGCTGGTGTGGAGATCACGCTTTCCACCTGCGACCTGCCAAACCTTGAAGCACGCGTGCTCTTGTTTTTGGATCCGAACGGCGTCACGCTCGAGTTTTGTGAAAGAATATGAATTTCGACCAGGAGGTACATGTAATGGATAAACGAGAAATATTGCTCAGCCCCATAAAGATAGGAACCCGTACCAGTCCCAACCGGTTCTTCATCCAGCCAATGGAATGCACGGATGCAGATGAAGAAGGAAACCCTTCAGACCTTACATATACGAGATATGAAAACCTTTTCCGTGGAGAAGCGGGGGTTGTAACCCTGGAAGCCATCACGATCACCGATAAGAACCGCGGCAGGCTCAACCAGCTCTTCATTATGCCTAAGAATCAGCCTGCGTTAACCAAATTCGTCAGCAAGCTTAAGGAAGTTAACAAGAATACTATCTTTCTTTTCCAATTGACACATTCAGGTGAACTGAGCAATCCGCAGTTCTCAAAGCGGTTGGCTGTGAAGCTGCTGCCAGGGTTTGAGGGTGATGTCTTTACGGAAGAGGAATTCGACAAGATCATGGATGATTTTGTCCTTGCAGCCAGGATTGCATATGATTCCGGCGCGGACGGGATTGATATGAAATTCTGCCACGGCTACCTGGGCTCACAGATTCTGCGACCGTACAACACACGGAAATGGAAATACGGAGGTCCATGGGAAAACCGCCGTCAGTTCGCTTATGATCTATACGAGCGCATCCAGAAGGCTGTACCTGATAAGAATTTTCTCGTCGGCTCGAAGATATCGGTATGGGAAGGGTTCCCGGGCGGCATGGGCACTGCTGGTCCGGATACACCTGTGATCGACCTGACCGAGGTGATCGATTTGGTCCAGGGGCTTGAAGAAAGAGGAGCCCAGTACTTCGTCCAATCCGCAGGCAGTCCCTCCATCACGATCAGCCTCACACAGGCAGACCGCGAACGCCCATACTTCGCGTACCTGCACCAGTACTTCGCCAAGGTACTGCGAGACAACCTCAAGAAACAGACAGTCGTCGTGGGATCGAATTACTCGGTGTTTGGCAAGGGTAAAAATAAGCTCCAGGCCGTCACCGAAGAAGAGAGTTCGCTGCTGACCTATGGTGCACAGAACATCGAGAAGGGGTTCGTTGACATGATCGCCCTTGGCCGCCAATCCTTCGCTGATCCCTTGTTACCCATGAAGTTCCGCGAGGGACGCGAGGACGAGATCAACTTCTGCACAGCATGCGACAATTGCCTTGAACTCCTCATCCAGCAGAGCCCGATCGGGTGCTGCACCTACAACAAGTTCTACACCAATGTACTCGTTCAAACCCGGAAAGAAAAGGGTCGACTGACAACCGATCACACATAAATCGGTAATCTCAGGCAGAACACTGCATTGAAACACCTCCGAAATTGGAATTTCGGAGGTGTTATTAAAACAATTGACATAACCTATGTATAATTACCCCATACTTTTCTTAATGGAGCAGTAAAATGAAAATCGAACAGGTTGCCTACAAGGGCTGGGAACACTGCGTTAGGATCCTCATCGATGACGTTGAACTCATCGTGACAACAGATGTTGGACCGCGGGTGATTCACTGCGGTTTCAAGGGCGGCGAGAACTTATTCTACGAAGACCCCAAGCAGCTCGGCACGACCGGCGGGGATGCCTGGAAAATCTACGGCGGCCACCGGTTCTGGTGCGCGCCAGAGGATGACGCCTACACTTACGCGGTGGACAACTTCCCCGTTAAGGTGCATGAATCCGGTTCAGCGATCAGTTTCATCGCCCCGCCGGAAACGTTCGGCGTGCAGAAAACCATCACCATTCAGCCATCAACGCACAAAGGTCGCATCTCCGTGACCCACTCGGTGATGAACACCAGCGATCGCGCTCTCCACATCGCTCCCTGGGGGTTGACCGTTATGCGCCAGCGATCGATCGCCATCATGCCGCATGACCTGGGGTACTCCTTCCAGTACCTTCCCACCCACAGTTTTAGTATCTGGAGTTATAGCCGCGTCGCGGATCCGCGATTAACTATGGGTGACAGGTACATAATCCTGCGGCAAGACCCAACTGCCACCACTCCGGAGAAAATTGGCTCCCAAAACCCCTACGGGTGGGCCGCCGGTTGGACGGAAGGCCAGCTCTTCATAAAATACTTCCCGTTCGACAATTCAGCCGCCTACCCGGATCTGAATGTAAACAACGAAATCTACGCGAACCCTGATATCCTTGAGATTGAGACGCTCGGCCCGCTGCGCGATGTAAAACCCGGAGAAACGATCGATCACCTGGAAGAATGGGCGCTTTACCGCGATGTACCCGAGCCGGTGGATGAAGCCACGATCGACAGTCACATTCTGCCGCTGACTTAGCTTTAAAGCTCCTATATCCCAAACGACCTGACTGAGCCTGGATAAGAATCCGGGCTCTTTTTTTTTCCATTTGGTGACCAGACAGTTAGCGGGAATGAAGGCACCATTTTGTTGGTTTTGCCCAACAAAAATGGTGCCTGTCGAAAAACTCTACGAAATAACAGGTTGGTTCAGGATCCTTTCCAGCCACAATCTCGCACTGATCAAGTCATCCGAAGGGTCGTGGTCTAGGGTGTGATTTTCAACACTGACCACGCCTTCGTAACCTGTCTCAACCAGGGCTCTGACACAGCCTTCCAGATCAACGCACCCCTGACCGTAACCGCAGTTGACGTGCTCAGGTCCGGGGAGCACGTCCTTGAGATGGACATGAAGTATGTGCGGAGTCATGTCATGCACAGCGCGTGAAATATCATAGCCATGAGTGGCGTACCAGCCAGTGTCCAGCGCGGTGCCGATCCTCCCGCCGGCTCCATCGCCGATCTGTGAGAGAATCTCCGCTGGAGTGCGCTCAACTTCGTTCTCAATTGCCAGCCTGAGGTCATACTGCTCCAGCCGGTCGACCACGAAAGAACGGTCTGAAGCGAGCAGCGCCGTCGTGCCGCTCAAAAGCGGGGCGCCGATGCCCGCTGCCACCTGGCAGGCCAAATCGAATTCCGCGCGGGTGATGCCAAACTCCCCTGCCAGGCTGACGGTTTCCACCTGGTGTTCACGCAAGATCCCGGCCGCCAGCAGGATGTGAGCCTCAGAAGCCCACTGCCAGTTCAACACGCCCGGCTGCCACACATCCATGCGCTTGAACCCGAGGTTCTTCACCTGCGCGACCAGGTCTGAAAAGCGGCTGGCGAACGTCTTGATGGGCTGGTAATACGCGCTGAGCGCGGTCACGCATTCTTCCCAGCCGCCAGCCAGCGCCCACCCGTAACGGCTGGCGACAAAGCTTGACCCGTGCAACGCGATCTTCATTTTTGTACCGCTTCTCCGCCCAACCCAGCGGGATTCAGCGCTGCCAGGATCTGCTGCAGCCAGTAGATGTCCTGCCGGGCATCCCGTCCCCCGGTCAAGGGCTGGCGATCGTTCACCACGCAATCATGGAAAGCGAGCAGCTCCAGCTCAAAAGCCTCTTCGTAGGAGACGGTTATATTCTCTTCAACCGCCGCGCCCTCCTGCATGTGCTGGTAGACCAGCGGCGTCGGGAAATGCTTGAGGTATGGAGACGGGAATTGGATGCGCAGGCGCGCCTCCGAGGACATGACCGCGATCTCCTGGAAATACTCCCTGAGTTCCGGGAGGAAGATCCAGGTGTACACCACACGCATGTTTCCGGGATATTGCAGCATGGTGGTGACCGCGCCGGGTTTTTCATCCGCCGGCCAGTGTTCCGCAAAAAGCACGCGGTCGGGCTCTCCGAACAACCCGCGCATGGTGTTGATGTCGTGCACCATGCTGCCCAACATCACATCCGTGTAGAGCTGCGCCAGGGGCTGCGGTAGATTTCCGATGGCCTGAGCGACCACCCGCGCCTCCCGCTCCCTAATCATTTCCAGGTCATCCTGGGGAAGCTCTCCAGCGGGGAGGATGCCCTGGAAGTCCAGGTAGCCTTCCTCCTCGGGATGGAGGGTGTTCATTTGCACGTAGCGTATCTCACCCATACCCTCCAGCAGGCGCTGCGCCTGCCGGTAGGCCGGATCAAAACGCTTCATGTAGCCCACCATCAGCTTGAGCCCGTTGCGCTGCGCAAGGCTGGTCAACTCCTCCGCTTCTGCGAGCGAATAGCACAATGGTTTCTCCACGAACACGTGCCGACCGGCCTGCAGGGCTGCCCGCACGATCGGGGTATGGTCGCCGCCGGAAGTGACCAGCATAATATCGAGGTCCTGCTCCAGCAGCAGCTGGTAGTCAGTGAAACATTGCCCGGGTGCCACCCGGTAGCGTTCGCCCAGGCGCTCCGTCAAACCCTTTGAGAGGTCGCACAGGGCGGAAATCCTGAAACGCGACGTGTTCCTATCCAGAAATGGCAGGTGCATCATCTGGGCGATCCCCCCGCACCCGATCACACCGGCGCGCAGTTGTTTGATCCCGGTCATGGCACCCTCCAGCCGCCTGCTGAGCGTGGTTTCTTAGAATTTGACAACGATCTCCTTCGCTTCACCTACTCCCATGACACCGGTCTTGATGTGGATCAGATTATCGCTGCCCCGGTACCAGCCGCTCACAAGCCCTTCCCATTCCGCCTGGCTACCCGCTTCCGCCAGGTCAGTCCCGTTCAGGGTGACCGCGGAGGGACTTCCGGTTTGGTCCACGCTCAAGCGGATGATCGTATCGCGCTCCATGACCGCGCCGTCGAAGTTCCCCAGCGCCGGGTCAACCTGGATGGTGATTGTTTTTCCGTCCTGCAGCTGGCTGATATTGGTGGTGCGAACCTCGCCAGCCTGGTAGGCGATGCTGACCCCGTCATCTTCGTAAAGCGTGAAGCTGGTGGGAGTGCTGCCGGCCGCGACCCGCAGGATCAATTCATCCCGCTCGCTGCCGTCCAGCCGCTGCCCGGTGATATTCATGGTCTGGTCATCCACGTGCATCAGGGGGATGATCCCGCCTGCCCGAATAAAGATCGGCAGCTGGAACAGACCTGCCTTCTCCAGGACGTACCCATCCAGCCATTCTCCCTTGCTGGCGTGCCATTCATTGGTGCGGTAATCAACCCAATTGCCCGCGGGCAAATAGATATCCGTAACCTGCGCGTAAAGCGTGCTGGAAAAAGCGGTTAGCAGGTCTCGGCCAATCATTTTCTGAGAACCCATTTCCCTCACGTTTTCATCCTGCTGGAAATAATACATCAGGGGCGGGAATACCGGCTCGCCGGACAGGTAAGCGCGATGCGCGAGTGAATACAGGTACGGATTTAATTCATAACGCAGGCGCACGCTGGCAAGATTGCTGTCAAGATCGCCCACCCGGTCAGGGGCGGTTTCCTGGCAGTTGCACAGGTTCTGGGTGTGCACACGAACCGGCACATCCAGCAGGGATCCGGCAGCCAGCCAGGGCGTGTACACGTTATCGATCCCGCCCACAACGCCCGAACGATAAAAACCGCCGATATCCGAACCGAAGTAATCCATTCCCGAGAGTGACATCATCCCCTGCACCTGCAGGTGAGCGGCCAGGCTCTCAAGGTTTGACCCGATATCCCCCGACCACATGCTCACCCCGAGACGCTGGCTGCCCGGCGCGCCGGAACGCGAGAGGATGAACGGGCGCTGGGTGACTCCGTTGCGGATGTACCCATCGAAGATGCTCTTGCTCCACATGAAATTGTAAAGGTTATGAATGTCAAATTGATTGTGCTGCTCCACGTATTCGTCCGGAAGCCCGTGATACCAGGAAACCTCGTCAAATAATTCCGGTTCACCCAGGTCGGTCCAATGACCGATCAACCCGATATCGATCAGCGGCTGGCGTTTTTCATCATGCCAGTAGGCGGCAGCGTCGGGGTTCGTCCAATCGACCATCCCGCCGATCCCCCACCACGGGTTGGCTTCGAGATGCACCGGGTCGCAACCCTCGCACTTTTTTACAAGGTATCCTCGCTGCGCGAGATCCTGGTATTCCGCGAGGCCTTCGCTGATGTAAGGCTCCTCGATCGCCATAATCCCGATCCCCTCTTCGGCGTATTGAGCGATCTTTCTGGCAGGGTCGGGGAAATTCACTGTATCCCAGTTTAGGCCGCCCATACTGCTTTCGATCGAATCGGAGGTGATCCCGCCGAACCACAACAGGTCGAGCACAAACCCGTCCACCGGGAACTTATTGGCGCGCAGGGTTGCGAGTTTATCCTCCAGTTCCTCCCAATTATCGAATCCGTACTCAGAGATCCATAACCCGAACATCTTCTTCGGGGGCACCGGCGGGGTGCCGGTCAGGGTCATGTAACCCTTCCGGAGTTCGGGCATATCCTTGCCGCTGAACACGTAAAAACGCACAGCGTTGCCCGCCACGTTCACATCCCAGGTGGATTTACGCATGTCCCAGGTTTGCGCAGCCGGGTTATCGATGAACAGGGCGTAATTCCGGTCGCCCTTGCCCAGGAAGTAAGCGGTCGAGAATTGCGCGTTGCCCACCATCCCCTGGCTGAACGGAACCATGGCATTGCCCTGGTCTACACCCGGGAAGCGCACCTTGCCAGACCAGTTGCCCTCGCTGACCCCCGGTTTTATAAATTGCTCCCCAAGCCCGTAAATATCGGTGATGTCTGGTGAAGTGATGGCCAGGTGCTTGCGGTAGCCTTGCATGTCCTTTGGGCAGATGCGGGTGAATTCCCAATCGGGCTGACGGGCGGTATCCGTGATCTCAATACACAGCTGCTGGTCGACCTTCACCTCGAGAGACGCCGTGACCAGGGCGCCGGACGCTGAGCGCGAAAATTCAGCCGGACCGGGGTATTCGGTTTTGGCAACCATCGGGGAAGTCCACAGCGGCTGGCCCAGGTCATGCTGGGCGCCTTGGGCGGCATACTCTACATGCAGTAGACCATCCTCGAGAAACTCGATGATTAAACACAACTGGTCAGAACAATAGCGCGCTCGCGCGCCGTCCTCATCAACCTCGGGGACAGGCGAATTCGCTTTGCAGCCACTCAGGACCAGTGCCACAGTTATTATTGAAAGAAAAATTACCAGCCGGGTCTTCATAGCTTCCACTCCACACCTGAGATGGTATTTCAAATCAACGCATGCACCTTAATACATGAGCATCCTATCCAACTTTTCCACCGCCGGGATGGATGTAGGGATCGTTTACTTCGGCAGCAACGGCATTTTTGGGCTTGGCCGCCAGCAGGTCATCAAACATGGGGAGCCTTCCGGTGGCTACCGCGTTCTCAGCGTACAGGAACATGGCGGCGGACCAGGCCTGGTGGACGTAGCCCATGGGATGCCCGGTCTCACCGTGCATCCACTCGTTGAACTCCCAGGCAGACTGGTTGCCCTGCTGGTTGGCGGCCGCCAGCCTCACGAGCAAACACTCTGCCTCCCTGCTCCAGCCGCGTTTCACCAGCGTGGCAACGTGAAATCCGCCGATCATCGGCCAGATTCCGCCGTTGTGATACTGGTTTGGCAGGTTGAGGTTGCGGCTGCGGTAATACTCGCGCCACGAGGATTCACCCGGATAGATGGGCGGGTGGACGGCCTTGGTTGGATAGGGTTCCGCAATGCCCACCTG
>CAYYBP010000049.1:0-5762 GCA_964470275.1 uncultured Anaerolinea sp.
CTTCCGCGTTGTAGATCAACAACTGCGCGATCTTCGCGGCTGGAGCGGTTTTGGGGGCAAATATGACCGCTTTTTGACCGACAGCCGCCGCCATCCCCGCCAGCGCAGCCCCCGCGTTGCCGGTGGAAGCAGTGACCACCACCCCGGCACCGATCTCGCGCGCGCGGGCAACCACCACGGCGCTGGCACGGTCTTTGAATGACGCGGTCGGGTTTCTTCCTTCGTCCTTGACCAGGAGTCTCTTAAAACCCAGCGATCGCGTGAGCTGCTGCGGTTCAAAGATCGGGGTCCAACCCGCGGCGTGGATTGTTGTCCTGGACCCACCCGGGTCGCTGACGGGCAGCAATGGCAAATATCGCCAGAGAGACGTTTCGGAACAGGAAGTGATCGCGCTTATAGACGACTCCTTATTGATGCGATCGTAGTCCAGAACGACATCAAGATTTCCACCGCATGCCGGGCAGGTGTACATGACCTTTGCCGGGGAATACTCAGCCGAACATAACGAGCATTTATACCCAAGATATCTTTCCATTCCCTTTTTTCCTATTCGTTTTCAAATGGGACGCCAAGCGCGGCTGGCGGCGATGTCCTTAATCCCCTCAGGATCCTGGTAAGGAACTTCCTCGGTTTTTCCGGCATGGCAGCCAGTTCACGTTCGACCCACTCAGCCCGGCCTACATTCACCAGCAACAGGGTGAAAATCATCAGCGGGAATGGAGCAGCCTGGAGAATCTGGATGGGAATATTGGTGGTGGATTGCAGGGTGATCCCCAATTGCTGCAGCCCTCCAAATAGATAAGCCCCCATCGCCACCTTAAGCGGGTTCCAGCCGCCAAAGATCGTGATCGCCAACGCGATCCAGCCGACCCCATCCAACCCGGAAAGCTGCCCCGCCCACCCGATCTTTACCGCCAGTGAATACATCGGTCCGGCAAGACCAACCAGCATTCCGCCGAGGATGGTGTAGAAGTAGCGTAAGCCTTTTACGTTTGCCCCGCGGGCAAACGCCGCTGAAGGTCTCTCACCGATGCCCTGCAGCATCAAACCAGGGCGTGTTTTAAACATGAAGACATACACGGCGATGATAAATATGTAGGACAAATACACGACCAATGAATGATTGAACAGGATCGGTCCGATCACCGGGATTTCCGCCAGCCCGGGAATGGGCATTTTCGAAAGGAATAACCCGGGTTTGTTGGTAAAGGGGGCGCCCAGGAAATACGCCAGGTCCCGGCAAAGCAAAGCCAGGATAAAGCCGATCGCCACCTGGGATTGTTTGAGCGTGATACTGCTGAACGCCACGATGGCTGCCACCAGGCCGCCAACGACCGCCCCCATGAGGAATCCAAGCAGGATGCTGCTGGTGGTGAGCGCGACCACAAACCCGCCCATGGCAGCCAAAATGATCGTGCCATTCACCGAAAGGTTGGTGATCCCAGCCTTTTCGGTGATATTTTCACCGATCGCCGCGAAAAGAACCGGGACAGCGTATTCGACAATTCCAGCCAATGTAGTAAGCGTCGCCGTTTCCATCCTCTGCGCTCCTATAACCGTTTCATCACGCGCTTACGCACGCCGTCCATCAATACCACGAACAACACCAGGAATCCCTGCAAGACTCCTGCGAAATATGAGTTCAATCCAATATATTGCAACTCCGTGTTGCCAATGCTGAGCGCCGCGAAGAATACCGCCACGATCGAAGACCAGATCGGATGGTAATTAACCAGCATAGCCACCAGCAGACCCAGGAAGCCGTATCCGAATCCGGCATCAGGGATCAGGCTGTATTGTTTTGAGGTAACGAGGATGGCTCCCGCGATCCCGGCAAACAACCCGCAAATACCAAAGGCCATCAGAAAATAGCGCACCGTGGGAATCCCCAGGATATAGGCAGCCTTGTCATTTTTGCCGATCGCTTTCAAGCGCAGTCCGAAATGAGTACCCTTGAGCATAATGGCGGAAAAGACAGCGATAATGATGGCAATGACCAGTATCGTCAGGTTTAGATTGGTACCCTCCATGTATGGCAGCCTGAACTTGACATCGATCCATTCCGTGCCGCTGCCCGATGCCACTCCCGGGCGCTTCCAGGGTCCAAAGATCAGCCAGATGGCAACCGTCTTTGCCACGAAGTTCAATCCCAACCCGCCAAAGATCTCGTTCACTCCGCCGAAGATTTTCATTAATCCGGGCAGTAACGCCCAGAAAATGCCCCCGATGGCCCCGGCGATGAAGGCGATCACGATTACGAGCGTGGGGTCCATGGCGGCTTCATCAAGGAATCTGAAAGCACCAACCGTAAAGACCGCGCCCATCACGATCTGACCTTCCATACCGATATTCCACAGACCAGCTGTGAATGTGAACAACAACCCGGAGGTGGCGATCACCAGCGGAACCCATGAAGCGATCACGGATGTGACTTTGATTGTCGAACCAAACGCGCCGCGAATGATGCTGGCGTAGGCTTCGAATGGTTGGGCTTTTGCGACCAACAGGATCAGGGAAGTGAAAAAAAGCGCCAGCAGAACTGCCGATAAGCGAATACCAAAATCCAGCCAGGCGAACCTCTTGGTTTGGGCGGGTGTCTTGCCAGCCTGAGTGTCTACAGACATCCGGTTGCTCCTTCGATCATCTTTACCATCCCTTGCCGCCGATCAACTGACCAAGCTCGTCCACGGTCGTTGTGTTGGCATCAATTGGTTGCGAAACCAGCCCGCCAAAGAAAACCAGGATCCGGTCGCTGTATTGAATGATCTCGTCCAGGTCAGATGAAATGAAAACGATGCTTGTGCAATCCTTGCAGCGCTCTTTCATCTTGGACCAGATCCAGATCGCGGATTCAATATCCAACCCCCTGGTTGGATGCTCCATTAATATCAGATTCAGCCTCTTGCGCAGCAGCGCGAGCAATGCCCTCTGCTGATTTCCTCCAGACAGCTGTTCGACCTGGCTCACCGGGGTGCCTTTGATGTAAAAATCCCTGATCCTTCCCTCGGTCAGTTCAACCGCGTCTTTCTGATTGACGAAGAGCTCGCGATGTTCTTCGGAAAGGATGAAGTGCTCGGTAAGCGTCATGCCGGGGATCAGCCCTTCTTCAAGCCTGGAGGCGGGTAGATAGGCAATTCCGGCTTTCTGAAAACTGGGGTAAGTTTTACCGGTAAAATCCGCGCCGCCACACAAGATCGTTCCTTGCACCGGGCGCATCAGACCGGTCAGCATGCGCAGGAATAACCGCTGGCCGGAACCTTCCATGCCAGCCAGTCCGATAATCTCTCCGCAATCGATCTCAAGATTGATGTCCCTGAGGCGAAGATGGTAATCTTCCAATCCAATGTTCTTCAAGAGAATAAATGGATTTTCTGTCCGGTGCGTGCTCTTGTCGCCCACCTTGACGGACTTACCGAACATTAAATTCACAAATTCGTCTGTGTCATAGGGTGGTTTCACCTCGCCCACCACCTGCCCCTGGCGGAATACAGCCACCTGACTGCAGAGCTGCTCAACTTCTTCCAGCTTGTGCGAGACAAAGATAATCGTCAGCCCCTGGCCGGCCAGTTTGACCAATGTGGCAAATAGCTTTTCCTTCTGGTTGGCTGAAATGCCCGTCGTTGGCTCATCCAGGATCATCACTTTTACGCCCCGCCAGAGCAGACGCAGAATCTCCAGTTGTTGCCGTTCTCCCACGGTCATGGTCTCGATGTAAGCATCAGGATTGATCTGAAAATCAAACTCACTGGAGAGGCGGATGATTTCCTTTTCAACTTCTCTGGTATTGGGGAAAAAACCGCTGCGAGCTCCAACCAGGAAATTATCGATCACCTTCATTGGCGGGAAGTCAAGCGGATCCTGGTGGAGCATGCCGATCCCCAGTTTGATCGCGTCATCTGGGGAACTGATCTTCACTGCCTTGCCATCCAGCAGGATTTCCCCTGAATCCAACTGGTAATAACCGGTGAATATTTTCATCAGGGTGCTCTTACCCGCGCCATTTTCCCCCAGGATGCCCTGGATTGATCCGGACGGGATGTCGAGGCAAATATCGTTGTTCGCGTGAATCTTTCCAAATCGCTTGTGGATGTGTTGAAATGTGATATTCAAGCTGCAACCCTTTGGTTATAAAAAAACGTGGGGGAAGGAACACCCTTCCCCCACAAGAAAAACGAAATTACTGGCTCTGCCCTTCCATACCCTCAAGAAGTTGAGGCAGGTACCAAACTTGCAGGTCCGTGCCTACCTCGCCGTCAGCCAGGAAAGGCGTTCCATCCTGCAGGTTGATCGGACCGGTCCACAGGTTCAAACCGCCGCCCAGTTCAGCGATGAACTGGTCAATGAAAGCGGAATTCGCTTCAGATAAACCGCCGCCTTTATTGAAACCAACCGCCGAGGTATCCGGGTTGTTGATATCCGCCCAATCAGGACCAACAAGTTCAAAACTGGATTCCCAGGTTCCATCCATGGCTGAGTTAATTGCTTCCACATAAGCAGGACCCCAGTTGAAGTACTCAACACCAAGGCAGACCTCGTCGGCTCCCTCGCACGCGCCAGCAAAGTCATAAGGAACAGCCCAGACCTGCTTGCCATCGGCAGCAAGTTTCTTGGCTTCCACAAGGGCTTCGGTAGTGTCGATCGAGCTGATGACCACATCGTATCCGGTATTGAAGAAATCATCCGAGACCTGGGTCGGATCAAGCGTAACTCCGGGAATGTTGAACCAGAATCCGATCCAGGTGACCTTGAATTGAAGGTCGGCTGGATCTTTGCCAAGATAATTTTCCCAGCAGTATTTTGCGCCAAGGTACGAGGAGGCAGCAAAACGGCGGGTCTCATCATTGATCAATGGACCCAGGAAACCGATTTTTCCGGTTTGAGTGGTGAGCGCTGCTGCACATCCGGCGATCATCTTACCGTATTCCATCCTGCCCATGATATTCTTCATGTTGGGCAGGTCAACGTAGTTCTTGCCCTCTTTCCAGGCGGTATCGCCCGAAGCATGAATGACAAACACATCCGGGTTTTCCTGGGCGAACTTAACCGCGTTGTCTTTCTGGTCATCCGAATTGAAGATGATCACCTTCGCGCCTTTCGTCACCATATCAGCTGCCAGTTCGGCAGGTGTCTGGGTATGGGCGGTTGATCCGGTGTACACATTCTCCAAATAGAGAAGCTCTGTACCAGGAATCTTCGCCTGCACGTAAGCCATGCTATCGAAATGCGCCTGGCTCCATCCTGCGTCATTGGCAGGTCCAACCAGCAATAGACCAACGACTGGCGGTTCTACCGGGGCTTCGGTGACAACCGGGGCTTCGGTAACCACAACTGGTGCTTCAGTGGCGACAACAGGCGCTTCGGTCTTCACAACAGGCGCTTCAGTCGGAGCAGGTGCTGCGCAGGCTGAAAGTACCAGGACGCCAATCAACAGAATACTAAAAGCAAACCATACTCTCTTTGAATACATTTCTCCTCCTACGGAAAATTCTAGATCGAACCGAATCATTTTTGGAAGCAAGATATCCGATATTGGTTTCTGTCACCTCCTTTCACAAGAAGCAAAATCCTCTGAATTAGACCGGTGTGGTTGATCGAACAAAGAAAACCTACCTGAATATTGTACAACAAGCGCACGTTTTTATTAGGGTATTTAAGGCACTAACAACCTTAAAAAATGAAAAAGGCTTTGCTTTTCTGCAAAGCAAAGCCTTTCCTTGGTCATAATGCTTTCTTACTCGCGCACAATGCGGGTGCCGGTTTCA
>CAYYBP010000049.1:5772-14417 GCA_964470275.1 uncultured Anaerolinea sp.
ACCCCTGAGGGCGCGCCCGATGTTTTCCGGATTGGTCACAAGCGCTTCTTTTCCGCCTGCTTCGAGGTAATTGATGATCGCCTGGATCTTGGGTGCCATTGAGCCCTTGGCGAAGTGTGTGCCTTCCGCGAGGTACGCCTTGGCTTCCGCCAGCGTCATGCGGTCCAACCACTTCTGATCAGGTTTGCCAAAATTGATCGCGATCTTCTCGACCGCGGTTGAAATCACGAACAAGTCCGCGTTGATCAACCGGGCGAGCAGGCTGCTGGCGTAATCCTTGTCGATCACCGCCGCCGTGCCGATGCAACCGCCTTCGCCGTCATCCACCACGGGGATGCCGCCGCCGCCAACCGTGATCACGACCACACCCGCGGCGATGAGGGCGCGAACGGATTCGATTTCCACCACTTCGATAGGAATCGGTGAAGCTACAACCCGCCGCCATCCGCGGCCGGAATCTTCAACAATATTCCAACCCATTTCAGCTTTGCGTTTTTTGGCCTCTGCCTCTTCCATAAACCCGCCGATCGGTTTGGTGGGATTCTGGAAAGCCTTGTCGTTTTTATCGACCTTTACCTGGGTGACAACTGTGGCAACAGGCTTGTGAATACCGCGGGCGATCAATTCATTCTGTAGGGTCTGTTGGAGAGCGTAACCAATCGCTCCCTGGCTATCGGCGCCGCACACATCCAGAGGAACTTCGTGCATGCCTTCGTACTTGGCCGCGATTTCAGACCGGCGCAGGATGAAGCCAACCTGCGGACCGTTGCCATGCCCGATCGCCACATCCCAACCCGCTTCGATCATATCCGCGATATGTTTGGATGTCTCTGCTGCTGCAATATACTGGTCTTCTACAGTTACCTTCTTGGGATCCAGAATGAGAGAATTACCACCTACTGCTACAACTGCTAATTTCTTCGCCATCTTTACTGATTGTCCTTTTCTAAAATATTTTTATCAACTCATGGTTAAAGCCATCACGGCTTCCTGTACGTGCATGCGGTTTTCGGCTTCATCGTAGACGACCGATTGCGGACCATCCATCACCTCATCGGTGACCTCGATATTGCGGTCAGCGGGCAGCGGATGCATGTAAATCGCATCAGGTTTTGCCAGTTTCATCCGCCGCTGGTCGGTGATCCAGTTCTCGTATTTCTTAATGATCTTCGCACCTTCTTCAGGGTCTGGCGTGTGCACCATCGCGCCCCACGACTTGGCATAAATGACATCCGCGTCTTTGAATGCCTCGTCCATATCATCGACCACATCAAACCCTACGCCAAACTTGCGTGCTTGTTCCCGAGCCTGGTCCATTATATCAGGCATCAGCCTGAATTCGGGCGGATGCGCCAAAACGACATCCATGCCAAACCGCGGCATTTGCAGAACCAGCGAATGCGGCACGGACATTGGTTTTTGATACGAAGCCGCATAAGCCCACGAAACGACCATCTTCTTACGGCGCAGGTCGCGCCCCTTCTTTTCCATGATGGTCATCAGGTCAGCCAGGCATTGGAACGGATGGTAGACATCGCATTGCATGTTCAATACCGGAACGCGTGATGCCTTCGCGACCTCATTTAGATAACCGTTCCCCACTCCCCAATCCACGTGCCGGATGGAGATGCCGTCAAAATAGCGCCCGAAAATCTCACCTATTTCCTTGGGGGTATCCCCGTGCGAGATCTGGGTGGTGCGGGATTCGATGAAAGCGGCGTGACCACCAAGGTGCGCCATACCCGCCTCAAATGAGCCGCGCGTGCGCGTGCTGCTGAAGAAGAACAACATCGCCAGCACTTTATCGCGCAAATAAGGGGTGAGTTCATTGAGGGCGCGCTTGCGCTTTAAGTCAAAGGCTACATCGAGCACGGTTTCGACCTCTTCCTTTGAAAAATCCAGGTCTCCGATCAAATCTCTTCCATGAAGATATGTCTGCATACTTCCTCCTTTGTTTATTTTCCGCCACGAGATTATATCCGTCGGGGTCTGTTATTCCATTTTTCCTAACACCAGCGCCAGCAGTGCCATGCGCATTACGACACCGTTGAAGGCTTCCTGCCAGTAGCGCGACCACCTGGTGATGTCCACATCGGTCGGGATCTCATCCATGCGCGGCAGCGAGTGCAGCAGTATGGCATCCGGTTTTGCCTTTGTGTACAAGAGTTCGCGGGTGATCTTGTAATTGTCCGGGGTGAGTCCACGGTCGCCGGCTTCCTGGCGCGACTGGGTGTAATCCGGCTGCACCACCGGCTCCACCAGGATGACATCCGCCTTACTGATAACCTGCTCCACGTGCTCCGCCTCAGAAAAATTGACGCTGTATTGTTTCAACTCAGCCTTGAACTCCGGCGTCAGCGACATCTCGGGCGGGGCGACAAAGGTGATCGGGCAGTCGAACTGCGAGAGCGCGTACCCGAGGGAATGCATCGTGCGCATGCGCATATCGCCGACCGCCAGCCAGTTGAGGCCATCGATCGTGCCTTTTTCGGTCAAGACGGTGTACAGGTCGGTGAGAATCTGGGTCGGGTGCTCGCCCCAGCCGTCTCCGCCGTTGATGATGGGGATCGATGCCCATTTCGCCGCTTCGTGTGGCGCGCCTTGCTGAAAATGGCGCATCACAATCACATCGCCGTAATATTCGAGCATTTTGACCGTGTCTTTGATGGATTCCTGGTAAAAATCGCCGGCGCGCGTCATTTTCGCGTCTGAAAAACCGGTCACGTGTCCACCAAGGCGGTGCATGGCAGCTTCGTGCGCCAGGCGCGTCCGGGTGCTGGCCTGGTAAAACGCGGTGACCAGGGTCTTCTCAGCCAACAGGTCAGTGTTCCGGCGGCTCTTGGCGATCGGAGCCATCTCGTCCGCGACTTCAAATACGTGAAAGAATTCTCCCCTTTCGAACTCTCTTAACGAAAGTATGTCTCTTCCTGCAAAACTTCTCATCTTTTATCCTCCGAGAAAAATGAATATCTTCCTGTTATCGGATTACCGCGTAAATATTATTTGCGTGCTTTATTCGCCTCCTCTGGATAACCGATCACTTTTTCCCGTAACTGTTATCCACATTACGAATCACATGAAACCGGAAATATCCCGGCAGAAAATAACTAAAAGAGAAATCCACGATTTCGCCTGTGGTGCTGTACAGCCGGGCGGTGAACAACAGCAGGGTGTCACCCCGCTGGATCTGCAATTTTCGTGCAATCATCGAATCCGCGGCCACCGCCTGGATATCCGTAAAAGACTTCAACAATCCCGGCGAACCCCGTTTTAGCAGAAAATCCAGCACGGATCCGGTAAAACCTGTCTTGAGTTCCTCATCCGAAATGATCTCTGGGGGAATGATGTCGATCAGGTAAGCGACCGGCCGGTTATCCGCGTAAATCACCCTGGATATGCGGGTCAGACGGGTTTCTTCCTCAACCTGGAGTTTTTCCGAGTGTTCAGGTCCGGCGAGGATTTCGGTGATTTCCAGTTCGCCCATCGAGACCGCCAGCCCGATCCGGTTCGCCCGCCGCTCGATGCTTTCGAGCACTTCTAGCCCGGCTTCGATCACCCTCACCTGCGGAACCACGAAAGTACCCACCCCCTGGCGCCGCCGGATCATCCCTTTTTCGTCAAAGGTGCGCATCCCCTCCCGCAAGGTTGCCCGTGAGACCCCAAGCATCTTTGCCAGCTCGGGTTCAGATGGCAGCTTGTTGCCTGCCGGGGTTTTATTGATCAGCTCCTCGAGGCTTTTTTGCAGCCGGTTGTATGGGTGGTTAGGTTGGTTCTTTTTTATCACGCTCATAAAGGATCCATTCAAGTTGAGATGCTTAATCCTCAACTTCCACAACTGGGATGAAATCGAACCGGGTCACATCGACAAGACCAAGGTCCGTGAGACGCAGCTCTGGGATGACCACCAGCCCGAGCAGGCTTAATTGCATATTAGGGTTATTCAAATTACACCCGCAAGCTTTGAAACCCGCGAGGACCGTGGCGGTTTGCGCCGCGGCTGACTGGGCAGATTGATCGGACATCAAACCCGCGATGGGTAGTTTTACTTCGCCGATCACCTCGCCCTGTTTGACGACGACCTGTCCTCCGCCGATCGCGGCCAGACGATTCGCCGCGAGCGCCATTTCTCTTTCATCAGTCCCGACAATGATCATCTGGTGGCTGTCGTGCGCGACCGTTGTGCCCACCGCGCAGGCTGTGTTGAACCCAAAACCCTGCACCAGCGCCACCTGCATTTTTGCTGTGCCCTTATGCCTTTCGATCAACGCGAGCTTGGCAACGTCTTTCACCAGGTCTGGCTTTACATCGCCATTCACCACCGGTAATCGCATCACAATGTGGCGGGTGGGCGCCTGGTTTTCGATCACCCCGATCACATTTGCACGGACTGAGCGTTTTGCCTCGGTTGTGAGAAAAATCATCCGCCGTTAACGAGCGCGCCAGGTGAACTGAGTGGGTCACCCAATCGGGGTATTCATGCCTGGGCAGTTCGACCAGGATTTCGCCGTTGCACACGGCTTCTTTGCCCCTGGCAACGACCACATCAGCGTGAAAATCCTTCAGGTCTTTTACCAGAAGGATGTCTCCATACCTGCCGGGGGCGATCAACCCCATCTCGCGCGATACGCCAAAGTACTCGGCGGTATTTATCGTGGCCATCTGGATCGCGGTCATCGGGTCAAGACCCTCGTCGATCGCGTGACGTACAGCCCTATCGATGTGCCCTTCAGAGATCAACGTCTCTGCCATAATATCATCCGCACAGAGCAGGAACCCGCGGCTGGATAAGCCCAACTCGGTGACCGCCTTTACCTGCGCGGCCACATCGTGCCAGGCGGAACCATAACGCATCATCACCCGCATTCCCTGGCGGGCGCGCGCCACAGCATCTTCCAGGCGCGTTCCCTCGTGATCGTCCTGCGGCCCGCCGGCCACGTACCCATGAAACGGCAGTCCCAGGTCTGGCGAGGCGTAATGCCCGCCGATCACCTTGCCGGAGCGCCGGGTGACACTCATCTCCGCGTGCACCTTGTCATCCCCCGCCGCGACACCGGGGAAGTTCATCATCTCACCCAGGCCGATGATCCCCGGCCAGGTCATCGCTTCGGCGACTTCGTCCGGGCCGATCACGGCGCCGGGGGTTTCAAACCCAGGCGCGGAGGGGACGCACGAAGGCACCTGCACGAACACGTGGATCGGCTGCTGCCCCGCGTCATCGACCATCAAGCGCACCCCGCGTAGACCAAAGACATTGGCGATCTCGTGCGGATCTATGAACATACCTGTGGTGCCGTGCGGCAGCACAGCCCTCACAAACTCGGTCACCGTCACCATCCCGGATTCCACGTGCATGTGCGCGTCGAGCAAGCCTGGCACCATGTACCGACCCTCAGCGTCGATAACGATCGTCTTCTTCCCGATCGTGTGGTCAGCGTTCTCACCCACGTAGGCGATGCGTTTTGACCGCATGGCGACATCGGTGTTGGCGATGATCTCGCCGGTCTGCACGCATACCCATTTGCCGTTCTTGATCACCAGGTGCGCCGGCACCCGCCCCATCGCGCAATCCACCAGCTCACGCGCGTTTTGCAGCCAGAAGGAATCCATTCCCATGATTAACCGTTCCCTTGAACTAATCTTGCCGCGGCAGCATTGTGCACACGGATATGCGCAGGCAGCTCGAGCATGGTAAGCTCCCCGTGCTCGACAACTGCTCTGCCATGGACGTAGTTGTAGTCGACCCCGCGCGGCTGACACAGCACCACCGCCGCCACCGGGTCATGCAGCGCCCCGGCGTAATCCAGGCGGCTGAGGTCGATGGCAATGAAATCCGCGCATTTTCCGGGGTCCAATGACCCGATGTCCTGCCTGCCAAGCACCGCGGCGCCACCGCGCGTGGCCAATTCCAATGCCTGCCTGGCGGTAAATATCTCACCGCCTGTCGAGGAGAGCGACGCGCCTTTCAACCCCGAACCCAGCCGCGCCAGCAGCATCGCCATGCGGGCTTCTGCCAGCATGTGAGAACCATCGTTGCTGGCTGAACCATCCACCCCTAAACCCACCTTGACGCCGGCTTTCAGAAATTCGACCACCGGGGCAATTCCGGATGCCAGGCGCATATTAGACGAAGGACAGTGCGCCGCTCCGCAGCCCTCTCTGGCGTACACCTGGATCTCATCCGGAGAAACGTGAACGGAATGCGCGAACCAGACATCCTCACCCACCCAATCCAGCGATTGCATGTACCCGACGGGACGGTAGCCAAATTTCTCCTGGCAGAACACTTCCTCATCCTGGGTTTCTGCCAGGTGGGTATGCAGGTGCACCCCGTGCTCTCTCGCCAATACAGCGCTTTGTTTCATCAGCGCTCCAGTCACACTGAACGGCGAGCAGGGCGCCAGCACAATTTGCAGCATTGAACCCGGTTTTGGGTCGTGGTATTTTCGAATCAGCCGTTCGCTATCCGCCAGGATCTTCTCTTCGCTGTCAACTACGCTATCGGGTGGTAAACCCCCGGCGCTCTCGCCCAGGCTCATGGAACCCCGCGAGGCGTGCAACCGCATTCCCATTTCCTGTGCGGCTTCGATCTCGTCATCGAGGCTCGAACCGTTGGGAAAGAGATACAGGTGGTCAGATGCCGTGGTGCATCCCGAAAGCGCCAGCTCCGCCAGGGCTGTTTTCGTGGAGGTCCGGATATCTTCCGGGGTCATCCTTGCCCAGATCGGGTAGAGGGTTTTTAGCCAGTTGAACAGGTTGGCATTCTGGGCGGCGGGAACCGCGCGCGTGAGCGTCTGGTAAAAATGGTGGTGGGTATTGATTAAGCCCGGCAATATAAGATGACCGGTTAGATCCAGCACCGAATCGGCAGCCGTCGATAGTTCGCTCGTTGGTCCAACTTGTTCGATGAACCCGTCGCGAATAAAAAGACCACCATCCGGAATTTCCCGGCGGTGGTCATCCATCGTCACCATGACCTGTGCGTGTTTAACAAGGAGTGTTGTCATATTTTCTCCATTCAGAACAACCAAGCCGCGGGCAGGTTGTCTGACAAATTACAATAATGGAGTTTAATGTGAATCTGCTTTCTTGTCAATTGTCTGACAATTGCAAGTTAATCAGTCGTCAGGTTGGCAGCCCTCAGGGTGTTCTTGAGCAGCATCGCGATGGTTAATGGACCCACGCCACCCGGCACGGGTGTGATCGCCTTTGCCACCTGGCTGGCTTCCTCAAAGCAAACATCGCCCACCAGTCGGTATCCGCGCGGCCTGGTGGCATCTTCGACCCGGTTTATTCCCACGTCGATGACAACCGCTCCCGGCTTGATCCACTCCCCTCTCACCATTTCGGCTTTGCCGACAGCCGCCACCAGGATATCAGCTCCGCGCACAACCTCCGGCAGATTTTTGGTCCTTGAATGGCAGATCGTCACGGTCGCGTTCGCACGCACCAGCAGCAGGGCAACCGGCATACCGACGATGTTTGACCTGCCAAGAACCACCGCGTTGGCGCCTTCAAGGCTCGGCAGCTCCCGCTCCAACATGTACATCACCCCGGCTGGTGTGCATGGCACAAACAGCGGATCCCTTCCCTTTTGCGCCAGCCGGCCGATGTTGACCGGGTGAAACCCATCCACGTCCTTGTCGATCGAGATGGAGCTCAACACCCTCTCTTCATCAAACCCGGATGGCAGGGGCAGCTGCACCAGGATGCCATTCACCGCCGGATCGGCGTTTAGCTTCTTTACCAGCTCCTCAACCTGCTCCTGCCCGGCTTCTTTTGGCAGCTCAAATCCGAAAGATTCAATCCCCACCTCTGCGCAGGCTTTCTGTTTGGATTTTACGTAAACCTGCGACGCAGGATTCTCTCCCACCAGTACTGTCGCCAGGCCCGGTTTGGATTTTCCCGCGTCGAGCCGCGCCTTTACCCCGCGCGCCACCTCTTCGCGAATAGACTCGCCGATCGCTTTTCCGTCAATTATCGCTGCTGTCATATGGACGCTCCTTGTGTATGTTTAAGTATTATACATTGCTTGTAAATCCTGGTCCTTGTGGTGTAGAATTACTCGGAAATCAAACTGAAATCGTGGAGAAGACCATGAGTAAAATTTGTGTCGTCGGAACCGGATATGTGGGTCTTGTGACCGGAACCTGTTTTGCTGACCTTGGAAACGATGTAACCTGCCTGGATATCGATAACGAACGCATCTCCAACCTCAAAGCCGGAATCATGCCCATCTACGAACCCGGTCTAGAGCAGCTCGTCAAACATAACGTCAGCGCGGAACGGCTGGTCTTTACCACCAGCTATGAAGAAGCGCTTGACGGCGCGGAGTACGCCTTCATCGCTGTGGGTACGCCTTCAGGCAACGATGGAGAAGCCGACTTGAAGTACGTCCGCTCAGCAGCCGAAGCCATCGCCGACTACGTCGAAGACGAGATCCTTGTCATCAACAAATCCACTGTACCGGTCGGCACCGGTGATTGGGTGGCGGACGTGATCAACCGACGCCGCCACGGAAAGCCATTGAAATTCAGCGTGGTATCAAATCCCGAGTTTCTACGCGAAGGATCGGCGATCAACGACTTCATGAATCCCGACCGTGTCGTCCTGGGTTCGGAAGACAAGCTCGCCGCCGAGAGGGTCGC
>CAYYBP010000050.1:0-13668 GCA_964470275.1 uncultured Anaerolinea sp.
AATATTGTGCTCCATCACCGCCAACAGGATACAGGTAAAAATTGATCGACAATGGATTATTGCCTGTTTCCATGGGTTTATCGATCGGGCTTTTGCCATCAATTTTCAATACTTTCCAACGCGGTGTCAATTGGTCGAACGGGATGATGGCGATCGTCCCGGGATTCTCTTCGGCGATACTCAGCAGAGAGTTTTCCGGTGCTGTCCTTACATTCCCGCCCCGTCCGCCCCAAATTTCTGTGAGGACATTGGCGGTGTTCTCACTCACCAGGATATTTTGAAACACCAGGTCATCTGGAAACCCATCCCACAGCGCTCGAAGCTGGTCTTCCGATAACCCATCCGCGACTGTAAAAAAGGGGGCTACGACCGCGTAAACGATCAGAGAAGAGAACAGGACTTGTCCTTCAGGTGGTTTGGCGAGCGGCTCGAATACCAGGCGGGCATCAGCTTTTTTCGTTGTAAAAATCACGCCGGGAATTTTTGAGATGGAACTTTGCCAATAAATTGGTACGCCTGCAGAAACAAAGAGGGTTGGATCCATGTTCGCAGCAGGGGTCGCTGTGTTTTCCGGTAAAAATGGCGTCGGCTTTGTTTCGAACGGTGAACCCACTCCCGTTTGACAGGAAGTGATCAGCAGCACCAATAAGATCATGAGAAACCGTACGATGAAATTATACCTGGCCAATTGAAAGGGTCTCCGATGTAAGTATTCCTAATTATAAGACAGCTCGTGTGGTTGTGTACAAACGAACCTGATAGTTCCTGATAGGTTACAAAGATATAATCATCGTATAACAGAATCGAGGGACAATGAGACAGGTTGCAGTCATTGGTATCGGCCAAACAAGAATCGATGAACATTGGGAAAAATCCCTCCGTGAACTGGCTGGCGATGCGGCTCTAGCGGCATTGGCAGATTCTAGCCTGGAAAAGGTAGATGCGGTCTATGTTGGCAATATGATGTCCGGGTCGGCGAACCATCAGCAGCATCTCGGAATTTTCGTCGCCGACTGGATCGGCATGCGCGGTGCAGAAACATTCCGCACAGAAGCTGCCTGCAGCTCTGGGGCGTCCAGTTTTAGAACAGCAGTGATGGCAGTTGCGTCTGGCATGGTAGACAGCGCGCTTGCGGTTGGCGTAGAAAAAATGACCGATTCTCCGCTTAACGAGATCACTGCCCAGCTGGCAACCGCCGCTGATGCCGAATGGGAAGCCGGACAGGGCTTGTCGTTTGTTGCATTGAACGCGCTGATCATGAAAAGGTACATGCACGAATACGGCTGGCAAAAGGAACACTTCGCGCCTTTCGCGGTGAACGCCCACGCCAATGCCTTGCACAACCCTTACGCTCGCTTTCATGAACCCACTAGCATTGAACGCTATTTGAAGGCTCCCATGGTGGCTGACCCGATCAACTTAATGGACGCCTCACCCACCGGGGATGGCGCTGCAGCCGCGGTGGTCGTTCCGTTGAACACCCGCGTACCAACCTCAGGGGGAAAACCAGTTATTGTAGCTGCGTCCTCCGCTGCGACGGATTCGCTCGCGGTACACCATCGCAAAGACCCTCTCTTCCTCAAGGCCGCGAATAGTTCATCAAAGGCTGCCTATCAACAAACCGGTCTGTCTCCACAGGAGATCGATTTCTTTGAACTTCACGATGCGTTCTCGATCATGGCCGCCCTTTCCCTGGAGGCGAATGGATTCGCTGAACGGGGTCAGGGTCCCCGGCTCGCGCTGGATGGAGAAATCCTTCCGACCGGCAAGATCCCCATCGCCACCCGCGGCGGGTTGAAAGCCCGCGGTCACCCGGTTGGAGCCACTGGCATGTACCAGATCGTTGAGGTCGTTCAACAACTGCGCGGTGAAGCGGTTGGCACCCAGGTGGAAAACGCCCGCATCGGTATGTGTCAGAATATCGGTGGCAGCGGCTCGAATATCATCACCCATATTCTCAGAGCGGGCATTTAGCCTCAGTTCACCAAACAGAATATTTTCCATTCTTTGATATGATTAACGCATATCAGCCATGGAAATAGTATCCCAAGCAGCACTGAGCCTGTACCAAAAACAAACCTTTCGAACCGGGGCGGGCTTGAAATTGACCAGTCCCCAGCAAGCTATCAGCTATGTAAATGAGCGTGGTTTCATCTTTTTCTGGCCGGTGAAGAGCTTTCGATTTCCCAGTCTTTGGACCGCGGCGGCGGGCGACCGACCTGTCCCTGATGCGCATGATGACCCCGGTCACATCACCTGGAGTTGGAAAGATTCCCTTCTGGACCAACGCGTCTGGTATTACGCCAGGCTTCTAAAGCACAAAAACTCAATTGTCTCACTCGAGACCATCCCCTATTTTTATGCGCTTTCACCAAATTACGGCGATCCCGAAGCGGATTTCCTCGACCAGTACGAACAGGGGCAGCTGCCTCTGGAGGCCAAACTCATTTTTGAAACGTTATTGAAACATGGCCCCCTCGATACCATTTCCCTCCGAAAAGAATCACATCTCTCAGGGCCAAATTCTCAATCCCCGTTCAACCGTGCGCTGGACCTGCTGCAGCAACAACTGAAAGTTCTCCCGGTCTCGGTCAGTGAAGCCGGCGCGTGGAATTACGCCTTTGTTTATGACCTTACACACAGGTATTATCCACAGCTTCAAATCAAAGCACGCGAGATCACAGAAAACCAGGCCATGGATCACCTCTTGACACAATTTTTTGCATCACTGGGAGCAGCCACCCTAAAACATGCTGCGACTCTCTTTAATTGGCTGCCAGAATTAACCCAAAGGTCGCTCAACCGGCTGGTGAAGATGGGAACTATCGTGGATAACGTCGGGCTCGAAAAACAGCCCGGCGAGTATTATTGCATCAAGAAGATCCTTGCCTGAAATCCCCAAGCTCAAAGTTGAGTTGGCTGCCGGTAATCCGGATATAATTTGATAATCAAATACCGTTTCTGATTGGAGTCTCAAATGGAATTTCACATCTCCAGGCGAATACGCGAGAAATATGATTTTAATGATTCATTATTTTCTTATGACGGGAATGTGATATTTGCCAACTTTCACGCCGCCCGGGTATTTGTTCAAAAAGTGAATGCCGAGCGTGACCTGATAGCGTTCCCCGAGAACGCTGTTAAGACCAGCCAGGTGAACGCGATGGGGCTGATCGATGAGATTTTCCATCACATCTTTCACCTGTACCGCGAGCAAAAGAACCCGCAGGTGATGCAAAACCTGCACACGGCTTTACTTGAAACGCTGCCAGATGATTCCATCGACCAGTTCCTGGAGATTTTTATTCAAGAATACCCCCCGAGCAGCGTTTTTCTTAAAAAACTATCACCCGCAGCTTACCTGAAAGAATCCACCTATGGCACCTCCAACCGGGAGCTTTTACTCGAAGAACTGGTCATGTTATGGTTGAGCCTCGACAACCCCGCGCTCGTTACTTACCGAGACCTTTTTTATGAAAAAATATTTGTGGATGACCCGCGGTTTGAAAAGCTGATCCAGGAAATTCGCCGTTTCTTTAATGCTCAACCAAAATTTGGACCAGGCAACGAGCCGCTGATCGAAATGCTCAAATCTCCATCGAGGCAAGTACCCAACTCGGTCACAGGTCAACTCGAATACATTCGCGAACACTGGGCGGCCTTCCTCGGCGATTATCTCTACCGCCTACTTTCCAGCCTCGATTTTATCAGCGAAGAGAATAAGTTGAGTTTTACCGGACCCGGACCCATTCCCATCCCGGTTTATGACCAGGCGGAGTTCTTACGTGCGGGCGGTTCAGCTTCCGACCCCGAAGCGTTCAGCATGGACCGTGAATGGATGCCAAGGCTGGTGCTTATTGCCAAAAATTCATATGTATGGCTGGATCAACTCCGGAAGAAATACAACCAGCCTATCCAGTGCCTGGACCAGATACCGGATAGCGAGCTTGAAACCCTTTCACGCTGGGGGATAACGGGGTTATGGTTGATCGGTTTGTGGGAGCGCAGCCCGGCCTCAGCCCGGATCAAGCAACTTTGCGGAAACGCCGAAGCGATCTCTTCAGCGTACTCGCTCTATTCCTACGAGATCGCTACCGACCTGGGTGGTGAACCCGCTTATGAAAAATTGCGCGACCAGGCCGCCCGATACGGGATCCGCCTGGCTAGCGATATGGTGCCCAACCACATGGGCATCGACTCCGAATGGATGATCTACCATCCGGAACGTTTCCTTGGACTCGATCATTGCCCCTATCCCTCGTACTCCTTTACTGGCGAAAATTTATCCTCGCATCCGGATGTGACCATCCAGATCGAAGACCATTATTTTGACCGCACCGATGCCGCGGTGGTTTTCAAACGCCATGACAACCGCTCAGGATCGGTCAAATACATTTATCACGGCAACGACGGCACCAGCATGCCCTGGAATGACACCGCGCAGTTGGATTACCTGAACCCTGAGGTTCGTGAAGCTGTGATCCAGACCATCATCGCGGTTGCGAAGAAGTTCCCGATCATCCGTTTTGATGCCGCGATGACGTTGGCGAAGAAACATTTCCAGCGCTTGTGGTTCCCCCAACCCGGCAGCGGTGGCGCCATTCCTTCCCGGGCTGAATATGGTATGACCATGGAAGCCTTCAATCGCGCCATGCCGGTTGAGTTCTGGCGCGAGGTGGTAGACCGCGCCGCGGTGGAAGCACCCGATACGCTGCTGCTTGCTGAAGCCTTCTGGCTGATGGAAGGGTACTTCGTGCGCACGCTGGGAATGCACCGGGTGTACAACAGCGCGTTTATGAATATGCTGCGTAATGAAGACAACGCTGGTTATCGTAAACTCATTACCAACACGCTTGAGTTTGAACCGGAAATCCTCAAGCGGTATGTGAATTTCATGAACAACCCGGACGAGAGGACCGCAGTCGATCAGTTCGGCAAGGGCGACAAGTACTTTGGAATCTGCATCCTGATGGCGACTCTGCCGGGCCTACCAATGCTCGGTCATGGTCAGATTGAGGGCTTCTCAGAAAAGTATGGAATGGAATTCCGTAAAGCCTACTGGGAAGAGCAAGTTGACCAGGACCTTGTTGCGCGGCATGAATGGGATGTCTTCCCGCTGCTTCATCAACGCCGTCTCTTCGCCGGGGTGGAGAATTTTAATTTCTATGATTTTGTCACACCCGCCGGCAATGTTGACGAAAACGTGTATGCCTACTCCAACCGTGAAGGCAGCAATTCAGCCCTCATCGTTTACAACAATAATTACCAGGAGACCTCTGGCTCGATCAATTACTCGGTCAGGCAGACCCGCCGGGTGCACAACGAGAAGAAGATCGAACAGATGCCATTATCCCAGGCACTCAACCTTCCAGCCGAAGTTCACGCTTTCCTGGTATTCCGCGACCAGATCACGAACCTACAGCACATTCGACCGATGTCAGAGATCCTGCAGCGGGGCATGCATTTTAAACTGCGCGGCTATCAGTACCTGGTAATGATGGACTTCCACCTGGTTTACTCTGATGCATTCCACGATTATCAACGTTTATACTCATACATCGGCAACCAGGGCGTTCCGGATATCGAAAAAGCGTTGAACGAACTCCTGCTCCAACCGGTACAGGAGCCCTTCAAAACCCTCATCGATCACAATTACCTGGGTTACCTGTTGGATAAGTACATCGCAGGCCAGCAGAAAGAGCCCACTGACAGCGATGAGATCAAGAGCAAGACCTGGAGTTTTCTCAACGGCGCGGCTGCCATCCTTGGAAAGGATGTGGAACGGGCTGCTTTGGTTGAGCACATCTCGCAACAGCTCCTCGCGTGCCTTGACGTCTTGAACCTGCCGGAGAGATCCTTTATCGCATCCTCCAAAAAGGCGAAAGATTTCCTGGTGGACACTCTCAAACCCCTGACCGGTTCCAAATCCAGGTGGATGGCGTTGTTCGCATGGGCGGCCTGCAACTCGCTCGGTCAACTAGAAGGAAAAGACGATTACGAGAGCCGGTCTTCCACCTGGATGGACGAGTGGCAGCTATCTCGCACGATTATGGAAGTCCTGCGTGCCGTCGGAACACCTGAAGACGAGATCCAGCGACTGCTCCTGGGTACAAAAGTTGCCGTGAGCCAACAGGACTGGTACGTAAGATCCCGCAAACAGACCATGCCTGAGATTGTTCACACCTGGTTGTCAGATTCCGAGATCCAAAATTTCCTGCGGGTCAACCGCTATCAGGAAGTCCTATGGTATAACCGGGAATCTTTTGAGGATTTCCTCTGGTGGATGTCCATCGTCCCTGTTATTAAAACCCTCTCAGGCGAGAACAAGGATGCAGCGTCTCTGACTGAAGTGATGATCAACCTTATCGAGATCCTCACTCCGTTGAAAAAGGCAGAGGCGCAGTCTGAGTATCAATTTGAGAAACTGGCTGAACTGCTTGGGAAGATAAAACTCTAACCGGCTGCGACTACTTTAATTCGCTGGTATTCAGTCCAGAAGAGATCAGCCGCGTTCACGCCGTGCACGGGATCTTGCGCGCGTTCCAGCAATTTCAACACCGGGGAGTGATAGTCTTTGCTGCTGATTTTTTCGATCTCATAAACCGCATGGGCGGCGTAGGCAAGATTGTTCCTGGGCTCGATGCGTGAAAGATCGTCAAAGAACCAGCCGCAAGATGTGAACATCCGCTGCTTATCGTAAACGGCCTGAAACCCTGCCCTTAACGTCGACAGATCTTCGACGTTTACTTCCGTATTCAACAATCCGGCGAGCCATTCGTCGATCTGCTTGTCGCCCAGGATAATCTCAATGTAGTTCAGCTCAGCTTTGATCGGATCAAAGCCGAACCGGCCTGCGGTTTCCTGATACACGCTTTCGATCTCTGCTGCCAGAAAATCCAGCGCCAGCCGCAGCGGTTCCTTCCAGGGGCTGCCGGGTGTGCAACCGCATTCTTTTTTCCACCGATCAACACCGTGATGGCA
Source organism: uncultured Anaerolinea sp. (assembly GCA_964470275.1). Taxonomy (GTDB): domain Bacteria; phylum Chloroflexota; class Anaerolineae; order Anaerolineales; family Anaerolineaceae; genus UBA6107. Next base: position 6,982 of record CAYYBP010000050.1, read on the forward strand.
GCTCCAGGATGTATTCTCGCGAAGTTTTGCGTAGCCGGTTACCGGGTTTTGTTTCAGCCACAGCGCCGGGTACACCACTTTCACGCCGATGTGATCGAACGCCCCATTTAAGAGGTGCGATAGAAACTTGTCGCGGAATGGTTGATGATGGCCGTAAAGTTCGCCATCCGTAGCGATCATCATTAATCTCGCGGCGGGGTTCCTTTCCAGTTCAGGCTTTAGATAGAATTCGGCGAACGCGTCCGCGTTGCCGGTGGCGAACGTATCGAAACTCATTGTCGAGCTCAATCCACCTTGGTAAACAAATGCAGTGATCGATTTTCCGTTTCCAAGGTTGATGCAGTAGGGTGTGGACCCTGCCGCCCCTTCCACTTGCCATGGCGCGAGAATAGTGAACGCGATCTCGTTTTCCTGTAAAATCTGCAATGTTTCGGTATCCGCCGCGGTTTCGGGGAGCCACATGCCTTGCGGCGCGCGCCCGAACACGTGTTGGAATGCCCGGATCCCCCAGGTGATTTGAATCATTTTATCTTTTCGTGGAAGGAGCGGCAATATGCTGTGGTTAAAAGGCTGCGCGATCGCATTCCCCGCTCCGTAGACCTTGACGTTCAACGCGTCTTCCAAAGCGATTTTCTGCAGCACATCTTTGGCGTGTCGTTCTAGCCATTGCGCCAGGGTCGGTCCAATATTGAAGCTGATCCGGCTGAAATTTCTTAATTCGACGTTCGGCCGGTAACAGGTTTCAAGAATTCTTTCATTCCAATTCCCATAAGGGGCAGCACCGGGTTCGTCATCGATATTGCCAGTAACAGGATCCGCGCGCGGCGGCTGGTAAAAATGCCCATGAATACAAACCTGCGCCTGGTTCATCCCTGTCTACACCGGTTTTGTGAGGTAATCAAGTTGATTTTTAAACCTGGAGGGGATCAACCCGAATTCCCGGGGGATAGAGTCCAGGCTTGTGATCCTGTCAACCGCCAGTTCATCCAACCAGAAGATGGAGATCGGGAACTTCGGGTAAACCTGGTCCACCCATAAAGTCAACCGGCGTAAAAAATCGGGTGTCACTGAAACGACCCTGCGCTTGATTCCCGTTTTTTCCATTACGGTTTTTACAATATCCCCATACTGGATTGCCTCGATCCCTCCGATGGAGATAACCCGGTTGGCCATTTTCTCATCCGTGCTCGCCAGCAGGATGCAGGTGACCAAATCCTGGACCCATAAAGGCTGCAGCAATGTTGTGCCGTCCCCTGGTAACAAAAAGAAACCCGGCAGGATTTTGAGCAATTTCGCGATCGGAATCGTAAAGTGGTCGCCTGGACCAAAGACCGCGCCTATCCGGAAGATGGTGTACGGGATTCCACTGTTGATGATCCAGTTTTCAGCGATCCCCTTGGCTTTTTTCACCGGGTAGGCTGACCCGCGATCTGCGCCATGGTGGCTGAGATAAAAGAAACGCTGAATGTTGGAATCCTGGCAGGCTCTAATGAGCGTGGCCGTCCCTTCCACATCGATCTGGTTTAAGTTGGCTTTCAGACCCTGGTGTTCGGCTCCTGCCAGGTGGTAGATCGTATCCACGCCTTTAGTGGCGGCCTTCAAACTTCTTTCATCAGAAAAACTGCTGACGGCTACTTCAACCGGAATCCTTTTTGGGAAATTATTGTATGTTTTCGATGGACGCAGCAGGAGACGGACCTCTTCTCCTGCCTGGATGAGCGCCTGGATCAAGGACCTGCCAATAAAACCGGTTCCTCCGGTAATGAGGATCATAGCCCAGAAATTATAGCAGATGTTCACCTTGCCAACACTTTTATCTGGTATAGAACTTGCACGTAATTCACCTTGATATCTGTTAACTGAGGTGGAAAATGGTACTCAAGAACCGGTACATCAAAGATCTGTCCTCTCCAAGATTCGGAATGCATTACTTTCCGGATAGCTTGCATTACACAAACCAGGATCTTGCCACGTGGCTGCCTCGGCTTAAAGATCTTCGCGCGCGATGGCTCGTCCTGCTCTCCGACGCCTCCCGGGCGATCCCGGAGCAATTTATCACCACGGTCATCCAGTCTGGAATCACACCCATCGTGCACATCCCCCTTGCGCTTCCCAACACACCTTCAGCAGATGAGCTGAAACCCATCCTGAGCGCGTATTCGAGATGGGGGGTGAAATACATCATCCTGTTCGACAAACCCAATGAATCTGCAAATTGGTCAGGCGCTGGATGGGTGCAGCAGGATCTGGTGGAGCGTTTTATCGACCGTTTCCTCCCGCTGGCAGCGCTTGTCGTTCACCTTGGGATGATCCCTCTCTTCCCTCCTCTCCAGCCTGGCGGCGATTACTGGGACCTCACCTTCCTCAAGCAGGCGCTAATCTCCATGCAGCGGCGGGGGCAGCTCAACCTTGTGAAACAAATGGGGATCGCCTCATATGGTTACACCTTCAATCACGAGATAGATTGGGGATCAGGCGGCGTAGAAAAATGGCCTAAGGCGCTGCCATATTTCACGAGTGAAAATTCTGAAGACCAGCGCGGTTTTTACAACCACGAATGGCTGAAGCAAGTGGCGAAAAGCGCTGTAAATCTCGATCTTCCGGTCGTGATCCTCGGCGCCGGGGTCAGGGAACCCGCCAATGCCTACTCGCCTACCGTGCACGCCGGGGTCTGCCAGGAGATTCTCGAAAGATTATCCGGGACATCGGAAAAAGGAACAATACCGGATGATGTCATTTGTTGTAATTTCCACCTGCTATCTGCCGACGTGGGCACACCCGATGCTGCGCACGCCTGGTTTCGATCCCCGGAGGACGTTTTACCGATCGTTGACTTGATCGCGCCAGAAATACACCGTGCAGAAACTGCCACCATCGTTGAAGCCAGTAAGGAATATCAGGCGTCAGATAGTGTCCCCCAGGTTGATCCTTTGCCGATCGAGCATTACCTCCTGCTCCCAATCTATGAATGGGGCGTGGCTGAATTTCACCTCGAGGTGATCCGTCCATACGTTCAAAAATATCACCCCACGATCGGTTTCTCACTCCAGGAAGCCGGACTTGCCAAAAAAGTCACAATCCTTGGGGGTGAACAGACCTTTCCCGAGGAGGATCTCGCGGCTCTTAGAAACCGTGGATGTGTGGTTGAACGGGTAAGCGTTGATGGTACAAGTATTGCAACACAACTGGAAGAGAGGTGACCTATGGCAGAGAATTCTCAAACCAATAACGTTTCAAAATTTCCAATTATCGCCAGGATACCCAAGCTAAAAGTGGTTGGGCTTGGCGGGGGCGGTCAGAACGCGGTTGACCGGATGATCGAGCTCGGTCTCAGTGGTGTCGACTTTATCGCCGCGAATTCTGATGCCCAGGTGTTGCAAAAAAGCCTCGCACCAACCCGTCTGCAGCTTGGTCCAAAACTGACGCGTGGTTTGGGTGCTGGAGGTGATCCTTCTATCGGCGAAGCTTCCGCGGAAGAAAGTCTTGCTGAGATCAAGGCCGCACTCGAGGGAGCTGAAATGGTATTTTTGACCGCAGGCATGGGCGGCGGTACAGGCACCGGCGCGATCCCGGTCGTTGCCCGTGTCGCGAAGGAAATGGGTGCCGTGGTCATCTCGATCGTCAGCCTGCCATTTTCATTTGAAATCGGACGTCGCCAGAAAAATGCCCGGGAGGGTATGTCGATGCTCCAGCCATATTCGGACACGCTTATCAGTGTACCCAATGACCGCCTCTTACAGATCGCGCCGCGCGACCTTCCGCTTGAAATGGCCTTTCGCCTGGCAGATGATATTCTGCGCCAGGGAATCCAGGGTATTTCAGAATTGATCACCCAGCCGGGTTTGATCAACGTGGATTTCGCAAATATCCGTAACATGATGAAAGTAGGCGGCGGATCACTTCTCGCGATCGGCAGCGGCACCGGTGTCAACCGGGTTCACTCAGCGCTTGATCGCGCCCTTCATCACCCCATGCTTGAGTCCATTAATCTGGATGAAGCCGCAGGGATCATCGCCAACTTCACTGGCGGACCCGACCTCTCATTTGTGGAAGTGATGGATGCGTTGAGTTACCTGCACGAAGAAACGGGCGGTAATGCCGAGATCATCCCTGGCATCATTATCGACCCGCGCATGGAGGACCGCGCCCAGGTGATTCTGGTTCTCACAGGCATTGGCGCGACCTCTGTGGATAAGCCAAAAGCCAGGTTGCCGATCGAAAATAACGAACCTGTAACTATCATTCAGGATACCTCCCTCTCTTTCCATTTCCAGCCGGTAGTCGAGAAGGTCTCTGCTGAGCCTGTTTCTGATGCTCCCGCAAATCTGGATGTTCCAGCTTTTCTTCGCCGCAGGTTGGGCTGATCAGGATACCTATGGATTCGAAAATTAAGACCACTGTATGCAATTCTGTCTACCGTCAGTTCCCGGAACTCAATGGCGCCAGCCCTCAGGTGAAAGAAATTCCCGGGGATAAATACCAGTTTATCTTCCAGGGAAAAGCCAAGGCGGCTGATGGAAAATCCCTTCCCCGAACCGTGCGCGTTGTCGCCAACCAGGAGGGAAAGATCCTGAAAATGACAACTTCACGGTGATTTGGCGATGTACAAAACCCTTATTAACCGCATTGAGCTTGGATTCTGGAACCTGGTCATCCCGTTGATGACCAGGTCAAAAACGCTGCGCACCCTGGTGAAATCTGCCTACGGTATCGTCCAGAATGCGGAAATTTCCCAGGACTTGCTGCTTATGGTCATCGTTGCGTGCATGGGATTTGCCACGGGGTTGCTTGCGTATTCAATCACTGTTCTGATTTAATCGGATTGTGCTACACAATTCCTGCCCATCGATTGTGAACTAAACAAGATGGTACAATTTATTTATATGTACCATTCCATACGGATGCAGTCAAACTGATGAAGAAGAAACTGATCCCTCTTTTCATCATACTTTTCCTGGTTTTTGCCGCGCTTGGTGTTCTCGCTGGCACGGGAATCTTCCCCGTGGAGCAGCCTGACACACCGGCCGATGTTGTTACCGACCAGTCCGCCATACAGAGGAATTACCTGGTCGTTCAAACCAATTCGATCAGTCCGGATTCCGGGGAATTGATCAGCGCGTGGATCATGTTTATACAGCCCTCTTCAATTTCGCACATCAAGATCCTCCCTTTGTACCCGCTCGAAAATGAAAAGTTGCATAAACAGCTCACCCGCAGATTTTCGATCACTCACAGCGGTCAGTTGGATCCGCAATACTTACACCTGGTGGAGCGAAAATTCGCGCTAGATATCGATGGATATATCCTCGTTGACAATACCGCGGCCCAATATTTCGCCAAAACGATTGCGCAACAGGAATTAACCACACTTTCCAGCTCGCCTGTATCTCCAGAAGGTGTCTTTTCGGTGCTCAATACCGGAAATTCTGTCTTCCAGGCTTTTTGCGACCGCCTCGCGGGCGATGGACTAAAACCGATATCCAACTCGATCGATTGGTCTGAATTACTGCCCAGTCATTTTTCAACCAACTTATCCTTTGAAGAACTCTATCTTGTCATCGCGCAGCTGGAAACACAAGGCACCATCCAGGATTGCTCGATCATCGTCGCCCAATAACCCGCCAAATCGTAAAAAACATCAGCCATGACCACTCGCGCAGAAATGATATAATGCTGCGTTCGAACTTATCACCTGGTAGAAGAGAGAGAAAATGAGCCTCGAAAAAGTAAAGAACGACCTGGTTGTGAGCATGGTTTATGAATTAACAGTGGATGGCAAAGTACTGGATGGCAATGACGAGAAGGAACCCCTCGAGTTCATCCAAGGGCATGGTCATATTGTTCCCGGTCTCGAGCAGCAAATCGATGGGATGGCGATCGGTGAGACGCGCGATATTCTCGTAAAAGCTGAGGATGGCTATGGGGAATATGACCCGGATGACTTTGCCGAGATCCCCCGCGCTGAATTCCCCACGGACATGGTGATCATGCCGGGGATGGAAATGGTGATCGAAGACGAGAGCGGCGATGAATATTCGGGTTTCGTTGAGGAAGTAACGGTTGATGCAGTCACCCTGAACTTCAATCATCCGCTCGCGGGAAAAGACCTGAACTTCAAGATCAAAATCATCGGCTTGCGCCTCCCCACCCCGGAGGAGATTGCGCATGACCACGTCCACATCAGCGGACATCACCATTCTGACAACTGAGCGAAAGCAGCCCGCGGGCTGCTTTTTTTCTCATTGGCGATGATATACTCATAACGCAGATTAGAGGTAGTATCGTGTTTCTTCCAACAACAAAAGCCGAAATGTCAGACCTGGGATGGGATCAGCTCGATGTCATCCTCGTCTCTGGGGATACCTACATCGATTCGCCTTACACAGGTGTGGCTGTGATCGGTAAGCTCCTTGTCGATCATGGGTACAAAGTCGGGATCATCGCGCAACCAGCCGTAGACAGCGATGTTGATATCCGGCGGTTGGGAGAGCCCCAGTTGTTCTGGGGGATTAGCGGTGGCACGGTAGATTCGATGGTGGCGAATTACACGGCCACGCTGAGAAAACGTCACTCTGATGACTTCACTCCCGGCGGATTGAATATCCGCCGCCCCGACCGGGCTGTGATCTTCTACACAAACCTGGTCAAACGCTATTTCAAAAATACTGTCCCGATCGTCCTTGGTGG
>CAYYBP010000050.1:13678-14405 GCA_964470275.1 uncultured Anaerolinea sp.
CCAGCCTGCGCCGCATCACCCACTACGACTACTGGTCGGATCAATTGCGCGCGCCGATCCTTTTCGACTCAAAGGCCGATTACCTTCTGTATGGGATGGCGGATAGAAGCATCATCGAACTGGCTGACGCCTTGCGCGATCAACTGCCAGTGGTGAAGATTCGCGGTTTGTGTTACCTCTCGCACCAGGCCCCGGATGGATATCTGCAACTCCCCTCATTCGAGGAAGTCATGGCTGATAAACAGGCATTTACGCGCATGTTCGAAACCTTTTATCACAATAACGACCCCATTACAGCATCGGGATTGGTCCAGAAAAAGGGCGACCGCTACCTGGTACAGAATCCTCCTCCGCACACGCTCACAACAGCGGAGCTGGACGCGGTCAGCCGCCTGGAATACCACAGGGAAGTGCATCCCTTTTACGCCAGCCAGGGCGAGGTGAAAGCGCTCGAGACCATCCGGTTCTCGATCCCCACCCACCGCGGTTGTTACGGGGAATGCAATTTCTGCGCGATCTCTGTGCATGAGGGACGCACTGTCACGTCACGCAGCATCGATTCCATCCTTGAAGAAGCCCGTTACCTCACAACGCTGCCGGGGTTCAGGGGAATCATCAACGATCTCAGCGGACCGACAGCCAATATGTTTGGGTACGAATGCCCCAAGAAAATCAACAGCGGCGCCTGTGAAGACAGGCGGTGCGTTTACCCTGAGATCTGCCCCGC
>CAYYBP010000051.1:0-1603 GCA_964470275.1 uncultured Anaerolinea sp.
TCATAGCACAGGCACATAAAAACATAAGCAAAAATCCATAGGAAAGCTCCCCTGCAAGAGAAATATTCAGGGGAGCTTTTTGATCTTATGTGATCTTCAGTCAAAACCATCTGTCGGGTGATTGACCTGGCAGATGTGTGACAGATCTACTAGCCCAAGATCGCGGCGATCTCTTCCAGCGCGGACCTTTCCTTGTCGTCAACCACCGAGGAACCGCCAATACCCAGAATGCCGCCGGTCTTGGTCTCGGCGACCTTGACGATCATTTCCAGTATGAAACGCTTGTAGCCTTCGTAGTCCGGCAACGTCCTGGCGAGGGCGACCGTGTCAGCGATATACTGCTTGATCTCATCGCGGATGCCCTGCGGGTCTCTGGACTGGTACTTAACTGCGTACTCCTTGGCTTCTTCAACGGTCATATCTTTCATGTCATCGAGGATTTCATCCACCAGCATGCCATATCCGCTTCCGCCTTCCTTACGCGCCAGTTCTGCCGAGAATTTGCTGGCGGTAAAGACCTCGCTGAATACTTCAAAGGCGCCGCCGCTGGCGGTGGATACAAATGTTGATGCCGCGCCTGGGGCGTTGACCAACGTTTTCCATTGATCGATTGTGAGTTGTTCCTTGATTGTCATAAAAACCCTCCTGAGAAATATTTGCCAGGGGAGAATCGCCCGCAGCAATTCTCGACCCTGGTCATTACTGAGATTATAGCACCATACGGAAACGCGCAAAAATGGCGGGGAAGCTTACCCAGCGGGTCGGATTCAACGTAACGAATATGCCGGTTGGTCACCAACCGGCACCCCCTTCTTGGCGATAGCGCATCTGCAGAATTCTTACTGCGGGGTCAATATCCCGCGGGCGAAGCTCGCCCCAAACGCGCGTCCCTCGGTCAATTCTTCGGGGTCAGCTGTTCCCTTGAACTCGTACGTTCCGAAAGACTTCCAGCGCAACGCGGAGATCTTCTCTTCGTACTCCCTTTTTGCCCCGCCACTCCAGGCATAGCTCCCGAAACTGGCCGCGATCTTGTTAAAGATGTGTTTGCGCTGCGCCAGTTCCAGCACGAAAGACATGTAAGGGAACATCCCGCCTTCATAGGTGGGCGCGCCGATCATCACACCGGCGTTCAGCCATAAAGCGGGTAGGATATCCGCCATGGAGGTATTAACGACGTTGAATATCCGCACCTGAATGCCTTCATCCACGATGCCCTGGGCGATCACCTCCATTAATCTTTCAGTGTTGCCATACATCGAGGCGTATAGCAGGGTGACCGCGGGATCGCCGGCTCCCCCAGCGTAGCCAGCCCACTTCGCGTAGAGGTCAATGATCCTGCGCGGAGAATTGCGCCACACGAGCCCGTGAGATGGGGCGACCACATCGATCGGCAGCGCGTTGAGCTTGGCCACCGCGTTCTTTACCGGCTTGGTAAAACTGGAAACGATGTTCACAAAATAACGCAGCGCCTGCTTTTCGTGATACGCGATGTCGCAAGTTTTATCATCAAAGATGGTACCGTTGAGGGTGCCGTACCCGCCAAACCCGTCGCACGAAAACAGGACGCGCTCAGTGGTTTCAAAGGTCATCATGGTTTCAGGCC
>CAYYBP010000051.1:1613-11921 GCA_964470275.1 uncultured Anaerolinea sp.
TACAAAAGGCGTGGAAACGAACTTTAAGGTATGTTTCCCGAGGATCAGTTCCTCTCCATCTGCCACGACCTGCACGTTTTCTGTAATGTTGTAAAAAGACGCCAGCATTTCCTTTGTTTTCGCGGTGCCCAGCAGCTTTACCCGGGGAGCGAGCAGCAGCAGCGCTTTCAACCCGCCGGTGTGGTCCGGTTCCATGTGGTTGATTACGATGTAATTCAGTTTCTCGGGTTCGATGAGCGACCTCACCTGGTCGAGCAATTCGTCTGTTGTGAATTTACTGGTGATATCGATGAGCACGTTCTTCTCATCCAGGATCAGGTAGCTGTTGTATGAGATGCCTTCATCCTGGATCGTCCATAATCCTTCGAACAACTCGGTATGGCGGTCATTTACTCCGATCCAGTAAATGGATGGGCGGATTTCAACTGGCTGCATATCAAACCTCCGTTCAGGGCTGTGTTGGCGTGCTTATTGTAACACTGACACATGCCAGGCTGTCTTTTGCAGGTCGGTTGGAGCGGGTGTGGTAAACTACAACCTGTTTCCAGCAACCAAAACACGCTGGTAGATCACAGGTACTGATCAATGCCCATGAACGCCCGCATCATCTCCCGAGTCAGCAGCGGCCTGCGCAACTACGTCGGCAATGTGCGTGCTTTTTCACGTAACGCCACGCTCTACCTGTTGAGCATGATCATAGGTTCGGCAGCTTTTGGCGTCTTTCGCCTGCTGTTCAATTTCTATGTTCTCAGCCTTGGGTATGATGAAGCCCTGGTAGGCAACCTGGTGGCGATCACCAGTATGACGGCGCTGATCGCGGCCATCCCTGTGGGGTATCTCGCGGACCTGTTGGGAAGAAAACGCTCGCTGATTGCTGGCGGCTTGCTCACCGTCCTCGCCATCGCCGGAATGCTCGTCTTCCCTAACGCGACCATGTTCTACACGATGAACGTGCTGTTGGGGTTGGGACAGAGCATTTCGGGTGTGACGATGGGGCCCTTTCTGATGGAGAACAGCGGCGAAAAAGAACGCACCTACCTGTTCAGTTTCACGTCGGGGATATCCATGGCGTCCTCGTCGGTCGGCAACTGGATCGGCGGTCTGCTACCCACCTGGATGGCCCGGATTAGCGGCGGGCTGGCAACCAGCGCCTCGTCTTATCGACTCTCCCTGGTGATCGTTGCCTTTACAGCCTGCTTTTCAGTGATCCCCCTGTTCATGATGGTCATGCAAAAAGGAAAGGCCGCCGAGCGATCGCTTTTCGCTCCTTTCACTTACTTCAAGGATCATCCCGCGCTGCTTGGAAAACTTATCCTGCCCACGCTGGTCACATCGATCGGCGCCGGTCTGATCATGCCTTTCATGAACATCTTCTTCCGCCAGGTGCACGGTCAGTCTGACAGCGCCATCGGCACGCTCTTCGCGTTCGGCTCGCTTGCCATGGGTATCGGCCTGCTCATCGCGCCGCCGCTGGCGGAAAAATACGGCAAGATCCAGCTGGTGGTCATTACCCAGGCGCTTTCCATCCCCTTCCTCGCGCTGCTGGGGTACGCGCCTGCTTACTGGATCTCGGCCTCGGCGTATTACTTCCGTGTCGCGTTGATGAACATGAGCCTGCCTGTCTACCAAACCTTTGTGATGGAAAGAGTCGAGCCCTCCGCGCGCGCTACCGTGGCCAGCCTGGTGAGCATGGCGACCTCGTTTGGTTGGGCGTTCAGCCCTACGATCAGCGGTGTGATCCAGGTGCGCTACGGGTTCGGTCCGGCTTTCATGTTGACCATCATCCTGTACGCGCTCTCCATTTCCCTGTATTGGGGGTTCTTCTGGCGTGGGGGAGGAAAGACTCGGCAAACGGGTCATTGACACCCGTAGATCTTACCCGTTTTGAATTCCTCTGGGTGCCAGGAGGTTGAAAAATCGGTCTTCAACCTGGTTCGTTATCTCGCCCCAAAAATGCTCCAGTTCTCAATTATTAGGGTATGATTGATACTCTAAGAAGCAGCCCAACACCACCTGAGTTCATGGTCATAGTATAAGAATGTCAGCGATTCTGCGCACCCTCGCAATCCGGGTACTTACCCTCATCCTCACGTTGTTTGTGGTAACCGCGGTATTGTACGCCACGGTGATGTTCACGCCGCCTGAAACCCGCGCCGAGCTGTTTATGCCCCGCAACATGTCACCGCGCGCGACCGAGGAAATGATCCAGAAAATGATCGATGACATCATCGAGCGTTATCGGCTGGATGATCCTTATCCTGTCCAGTATTACTATTGGGTCACCAACCTGGTGAAGGGCAACTGGGGTTACAGCCCATCGATGCAGGAGGATATATTCAGTGCCATCATGCGCCGCACCCCGGTGACGGCTGAGCTGACGCTTTACTCCATGCTGGTATTCATTCCCCTTGGTCTCATCAGCGGGGTGATCGCGAGCTCAAAAAAGAACCGCCTGGTGGATCATGGCTTCAGGTTGACCGCTTTTATCGCAACCTCGCTGCCGCCTTTCATCCTGGCGCTGGTCTTGCTATCTGTGTTCTATATCGACCTGTACTGGTTTGCCCCAGAGCGAATAAGTTCGTCGTTCACCTCTGTGCTCATGTCCGAAACCTTCCACCAGTACACCGGGTTGTTGACGATCGACGGGCTGCTCAATCACCGCCCGGATGTCAGCCTGGATGCGCTGCGCCACCTGGTGCTGCCGGTATTCACACTGGCGATCGCGCACTGGGCCACACTGGGCAGAGTGACCCGCGCGACCATGATCGAGGAGCTGAATCAGAATTATGTCGTGGCTGCCAAGGCGCGCGGCATCCCCGATCGGCGAATCACCTGGCGGCACACCCTGCGCAATGCCATCCCACCCTCGTTGACCAGCAGCCTGCTTTCAGCGGCCACCCTGCTGACCGGTATTTTCGTAGTCGAAATTCTGTACAGTTTTCCGGGTATTTCTGATATCGCGGTGAGCAGCATGGCGTTCGTACCCGATACTGCCGCGGCGATCGGGTTCGCGATCTATAACGTGATCATGGTTTGGGTCCTGATGAGCCTGCTTGACCTGCTGCAAATGTTGATCAATCCAGTGCACCGGGTAAGAAGCTAATATGGCGGATACCCGGAGGTTCTTCTCTCATTGGCAAAACTGGCTCGGACTGATTCTGGTTGTGTTTTTTATTGTCGTAGCGGTAGCCGCGCCCTGGCTGTCACCGCAGGACCCAGAAAATCCCGGGTTCTTCAAATCAGTCGGTAGGTTCAACGACCTGCAGCCGCGCCCTCCCAGTGATACCGCCCCGCTTGGAACACTCCCCGGTCAGTTGAGCGTCTTCCACGCCCTGGTGTGGGGGAGCCGGTCCGCGCTTGTGTTTGGCGTACTGGTGGCGGTGGGCGCTGCGCTCATCGGTTCGCTGGTGGGCGCGCTCAGCGCGTATTTTGGTGGCTTTCTAAACAAATCCTTGATGGCGATCACTGACGGCTTCCTGTCGTTCCCCATTATCGCGGGGGTCGTGCTGATCCAGCAGTTGATCACCACGGGGCTTTACAACGCAGGAGTGCGCTTATGGCCGGGTCCCTGGGGTCAAGGTCCAGGCCAGCTTATTCTCCCTGAAGGACCAAATCAGCTCATCGAGATGTTGAACAAGATCGACCCGATCCTGATCGCTTTTATCCTGTTTTCATGGATGCCCTACGCGCGCATCATGAACACCATTGTTCAACGCGTTAAGCGGGAGCGGTATGTCGAAGCCTCGCGGGCGCTGGGAGCCGGGCATAACCGCCTCATCTTCAAACATCTCATACCAAATTCAATCACCCCCATCATCGTCCTGGGTGCCAGGGACGTGGGTTGGATGGTGCTGTTGCAATCCACATTTTCCTTCATCGGTATGGGAGACAGCTCTCCGTGGGGGATGCTGCTGGCGAGGGGGCGGGATTGGATCATCACCGCCGGCGGGATGTTGACGTACTGGTGGGTATTCCTGCCGGCGACCATTGCGCTGGTATTGTTCGGGATCGGCTGGAACCTGCTCGGCGACGGGTTGAATGACGCCCTCAATCCCCGCACACGCTGAACAAATCCAACAATAAAGCCTGGCCAGGTGTTCAACCCCGCCAGGCTTTTTTATCAGGTAATCTGTGAAATCTACTTATTCCACCCGTTTCTGATCATTTATCCGGTTTCCTCCGGATTGACCAGCCTGCCGATGAACAAAATGGTGCCGGTGTGGTTCTCGCGGATCAGGAACAGGAAGGGGTGGTCTGCCCGAAACTCGACCGACATGAACTCGATGCTCTTGGTCTGCATGACCACCGCGGTGGCGGCTGCCGCTTCGGTGCCTTCTTCATTAACCGCCACGAATGCCTTGTGCAGTACCGCACCAAGATATAGTTCGCGGGTTTTTTCCATGCCCGAAAAGTCAGCCTTTCCGGTGAACGCGTCGGTCATACCCAGCGCGATCAATGTTTCATCCAACCTGAAGGGGAAGCTGATCTCGAAAGCAGGCAGCCATACCCTCACTTCGGTCTCTGCCAGCGCGCCCATCCAGCCAGCGAGGTTCTCTGTTGTCAGAGTCTCTTCCAGCCGCGCCAGCCCGTCCACCGCTTTTGGCAGAAGAACCAGCATTGACAGTTCTTTACCGCTATAGGGTAGTTCAATGATCTGCAGGTCGTCTGTTTCACCGTAGCGGAAAGAGTCTTTTTGACGCATCATCTTTGCCATCACTTCTTCACCAATGGCAGGCGTGAATGCCTCCTCTGTTGTCTGCCCCGGGTCGAAAGTGTGCTCCCAGGTGCCTTTGAAGAAAATGGCGTTCACCAGCACCAGGCGGGTCAGGCTGTCGAGCACGCCCGGACCAATCAGGTCCTGGATTTTACTCTCGGTTTTTTCATCAACCCACTCGTTGATCACAGCGCGCGCCGCTTCGCCATCAGCGTAGTCAAGCGCTTTGACGCGCACTCCGTAAGCTTTCCGCACCAGGTTGGTGAACTTGCGCGCCAGCCGGTATCCTTTTTGCGGCCAGAGGGCGTTGGCGATCTTCAACTGGCTGCCGCTGTTTTCACCGATCTCCGTCAGCCGGCCTGCCAGCTCCTTGAAGCGGGCGTGAATTTCCTCCGCGTCTGGCGGCAGGCGCAGCGTTTGGATCATCTGCTCAAGGGTTCTTTCACGCGCGCCGGCCAGGGTCATCGCCAGGGCGGAAGAGATGCTGTAGGGTGAGAAAAACAGGTTGCCTTGCTTGGAGCGCAATTGTTGGTACAGGTCCAGCGCGAAGGTGGTATTGCCGTCCACCAGGGGATCCTGGCGGGCGTTTTCTTCTCCTCCTGTTACTTCGATGAGACTCATGGCGTCCTCCTCAGGATGATTGTGTGATCATGGCTCGTGTTCATCGTACCTCCGGGGTGAACATGCGCGCTCACTCAACGGTGATCGGCGTTAGCACCTGTTGGCTGTTGCCGTCCAGGTCGGTGACCAGGAAGCCGATGATGTACGATCCGGGAGCCGCGTATTCTTCACCCCAGGTGAACGCTTTGCCGGTGAACTGCAGGGTTTGTCCTTCGAACAGGTCAGTGGAGGTTACGTTTCCCTGCTCATCCAGCTGCAACCATTTGTCCAGCAGTGTGAAGGTGTCGCCGTACTGCGGGACGATCTCGCGCGGCGCTCCAGTCTCTGCGCTGCCGGTGATACCGAACACGTTCACCATCTCGCCGTCGCGGAAGTTAATGTAGGCGTTCAGCTGCTCGCCGCTCGAGGCGAAGGTGTAGATCCCTTCGACGGTGTAAATGGCATCCTCGGCGCTCGCCCCATATTGGCGCGGGGTGAAGAGGGCAACGACGGATTCATTGACACCGTCTGAAATGGTGAACACGGTCGGATCCCATTCGAATTTCAGGGTGAAGGGCTCGTTATCGCTCCATTTTGGATAGTAAACGCCATTGACCTGCTGGGTGTTGGGGCTCTCCAGAAAATCACTATCCGCCACAAAGATGGCGTTGTTTTGCTCATCATAATAGCCGATGAACAAGTAGATATTGCCGATGTTGGTGCCGGTGATATCCGCCCGCATGGTCACCGGGTTGCCCGGGGAGGCGGTACCGGATGTCAGCTGAATCGAGGAGACGCTCAGCTCCCCGGCGCCTGGAGAGCGCGAGGGGAAACCAGAGGAAGGGATCACGGGTTCGCGGGTGTCGGGTTCGAAACCGCGGCTGTTGTAGTGAAATGCCAGGAAGTCATCCCAAAGGGATTTCTCAGCGAAGCTATCCGCGATAACTGTGTAGGAGTTTGGACCGGCGTACGGTGAGCGGTACAGAGCTGAATTGGGGAAGTAGAAGGAAATCCCGGACGCGCCTTTCTTGCCGCTGCCATAGATTTGCTGGATCACTGCGTTGTCGATGGCTGTGTATACCGCCTGGCTGAGCTGCTGGATGGTGCTGTTCCGGCTTTCCTGCGCCAGGATCTGGACGAAGCTGCCCAGGTCGATATATGAAGGCGGGACGTTGCTGCCGAAGAGACTGGTAAATGAAAGGGCGTAACTTCGGGCGGCTGCCACCAGGTTTTGATCGCTGTTCTGCAGCGCGTATGCCAGGTTGTTCAAGCAGTCCATCAGGGCTGGCACCTTCGAAAGATCGATCGCCGAAAGGGTGGCGTTTTTTGCCACCATGCCGACCACCTGGTCGGCGCTGTAATAACCGCGCCCCATCTGGCTGAGATATTCATCACGCGCCTGTTCATTCAGAATGCGCTGGTCCTGGGTGATGTAGCTTTGCACGATCAACTTTGCCAGGTCCGCGCCGCTCATACCGGGGTTCTGAGTGAGGGTGGAAAGGAAGGACGCGTATGCCCAGCCTACCGCAGGCTCGCTCTCTTCGGAGAAGACCGTGTATTTGGCATACGGCTCCAGCACGCTCAACACTTCCAGCTGGCCCATCAGGCAGGCGTCCAGGCCGATGAGATCAAATTTTTCGATGCCGGTTTGCTGCTGGATGACGCGCAGCGCGTCGTTCAATTGATCCAGGTAAATGGCGTTGCCCAGTTTCTGCGCCAGTGGCGCGCTCTGAGAGGTGTAGCTCGTCGGGGCGGGGTCGGTCCAGCCGCCTGGCCACCCCATGCCATGATCAGACATGATCAGCACGTAATGGTCAGCGGGGAAGTTCTCTGCCGTCCAGGTGACGAAATCGACCAGGGTTTCGGTGTCCGACATGTTCAATTCGCCGAGGTCGGCGATGAGTTGAGAGTTGATACTGTTCAGATCGTTGTCGCGGGTAACGTAATACCGCCGGGTGCCGGTCCAGTTGCCATCACCGGTGAAAGCGCCGCGGTAGCGGTCAAGCTGCGCGATGATGTTTACCTGGTCGGTCGATCCGACCATTTCAACTTCGTTGAAATCGAGGAAGATATCCTGTTCCAGGATTTGATCGTCGCCGTCCTGGTACAGCATCACCGTCCAGCTGCCATCTTTCGACGCAGCGTTGGGGGTGAAGCCGACCACGGGGCGAGGGGTTGAGGTGGGTGATGTAACAGCGTACTGGTCCTGGGGGTATTGCTCCTGGGTGTAAACGCCGCCTTCTGTCAGGCCGCCGAACAGGGACTTAAGGAAACCGCCGCCCACGCACACCACCAGCAGGATGATCACCAGGATGATCAGCCAGAACGGGATCCTGGGGATCCGCCCCCGGCTGCCGCCGGAGGTAGGCAGCCAGCTTCCGCCTGAACTGCCGCTGTCAAACCCGCTGCCAGAGCTCCCGCTGTCGAAACCGCCGCCGGAGGTGCCGCCGGTGAACCCGCCTGAACTTCCGCTGGTACCGCCGGTGAGCCCACCTGAGCTTCCACTGGTGCCGCCTGAACCTGGCCGGTAAACTGGCCGGTCAGCGCGCCCCTGGGGTCCACCCGGGCTCTTGCGGCGCCGCTTGGCTTCAACCTCGTTTGAAAACTGTGAGACGCGGGATGCCAGGGGATCCTGGTTAGATCGAAAATTGCTTTGCATAATGCCTCCCTGATTGAGGAAAGAATCCTCGTTGATTTCTGGTGTTCGAATTATAAAACCGGCTGCTAAATACTGCAAAAGTGAGATTGCCTGAAGGCAGGAGAAGGGTGTTTGGTCCCGTAAACGGGAATCAAGTGAATCATCATTTTTACCGATAGACCTGACTTGTCCGATCCTAGGCCGACTCCTGCATAGTTTGGATGATCTGCCTGGCGATGCCGGTGAGGGTGTTCAGCATGATCGTTTCCTCGTACTTCGCTTCCATCAACACATGTGACGCGCCCTTGATCAAAAAAGTAAGCAGGATGGCTTTTTGCGGTGTCATTCCAATGGCTGGATAATGGACTACCAGATGCCGCTCGACGATGTCGAGAAGCACGTTCATGCGCCCGGAAAACAGCGTGTTGATTTCTGCCTTGTGCGGAACAAAGGTCGCGTACAAACCGGTCATGAACTTTTCGGGGTCGGCGTACAGGTCATTGATATTCTGGAAACTGTTCATGATCAGGAGGACGGTCTCCTCCTCCACCTCTTCCGCGAGCGCGTAGATATCCTGGTAATGTTTGTAGAAGGTGGTTTTATTGATCATCGCCATCTCGCACAGGCGGTTCACCCGGATCTCATCCACCGCGTTGGTTTTACGCAGCTCGAGGAACGCGGAGCGGATGCTCTTCCTTGTCTTTACGATTCTCAGGTCCATCTTACTCCTTGTTTTCCAACGCTTTCCAGGAATGGTTGGTTATCCAACCAACCGGCAGATTTGTTGATTGGCAGGTGCGTCTGCCCCCCATATAATCAACCATAGTTGCTTAAACAACATTTGTCAATAGTGAAAACGAGGCGAAAATGAAAGAGATCACGTACACAAAAACGACCGGCATCCCTCCGCGCAGTATGGAGGAGGAGTTCCTGTGTCACAAGCGGGGATTCGAGTGGTGGTACGCCACCGGCTTCCTGAATGACGAAAACGGAAGGCTTTTCACCTTCCAGTTCACGCTGTCAAAGATCAAGGTCTACGGGGTTACATTCAATCTGCTCATGACCGCCGTGACTGATATCGACAATGCAAAGCATTATTACAACCAGAAGTCCATTTTCTTTGAAAAGGATGTCGTCATCACCTCCAGCCGGGTGGGTGTGGAAGGCGCAGCAGAGATGACTTTCCCGCTCGATAAATCCGGCGGCGGCAGGCTGGGCCTCACCATGGATGGCGACGGGTACGCGCTCACGCTGGATATCGAAATGGTCAAGAAACCCATCTGGCAGTGCCAGGATGGCGTACTGCGCATGGGCATCGACGCTCCGCTGGCAAAGACCTATTACTGGTCCTATACCAACCTCGCCGTGAATGGCAGGTTGAAACTTGAGGGGAAAGAGTTTTCCGTTCAGGGAAAAGCCTGGTTCGACCGCCAGGGGGGACCCTTCAACCCGTTGGACCGCCGCCAGCAGTGGGAGTGGTTCTCTCTGCGCTTTACTGACAACGAAGAGGTCATGTTGTTCTCCTTCCCGCACGTGCCCTACCAAGACGGTACATTCATCGACCGTTCGGGCAAGGCCACCCGCTACAGCGACTTTACCATCACGCCGCTTGGTTTCACCGAGGCCCGCGGCAATAAATATTCCTGCGGCTGGAAGGTGCAACTGAACGGGATCAAGGACGAGGAATTCACGATCGTGCCAAAAGTTGATGGTCAGCTCAACCTTTTCTACTTCGAATTGCTCGCCGATATCAAGGATAAGGCGGGTAACGCGGTTGGTTTTTGCGTGGTTGAATTGCTGCCGGGTGTGTATAACGAGAAAAGCACCGCAATGTCTGCCTTCGCGAGAGTGTAAGGGTTCCGCAGCCCCACGATCACAGGCGGTCTTGATGAGGCGGAAAGGTCTTACATAATAGCGGTGGATCAATGCGGGATTATTGCCATTGTCAAGATTGTCTTTTTCTGCGAAATCGGGTTAAATTAGTCCATTATTGCTCGTATCTAATTGGAGGATGTTGTGGAGAATAATTCAAAAACAGTCGTTGTTGTTGGTTCCGGGTCGGCGGGTTTCCTCGCGGCCATCGCTGCCAGGGAGGCCGGGCTTGAGCCGATCATCCTGGAAAGCACAGACAAGATCGGGGGGTCCTCCGCCATGTCCGGGGGCGGGGCATGGATCCCAAACAATCACCTGATGCTGGCAGCGGGCACTCACGATTCCTACGAAGACGCTCGTAAGTACATGGATCTCACCATTGGTGACGTGGGTCCGGCGAGTTCCCCCGAGCGGCGCGATACTTTTTTGCGCGAAGGTCCCAGGATGGTGAAATGGCTGGAAGACCTGGGCGTGCGTTTTCATT
>CAYYBP010000051.1:11935-14238 GCA_964470275.1 uncultured Anaerolinea sp.
AAGGGTTACGCAGATTACTACCCTGAGCTGCCCGGCGGCACGCCAATCGGCCGCCTGGTGGAGCCCGAGCCGTTCGACTTGAAGAAATTGGGTGAATGGAAGGACAAGATCAACATCTCCCTGCCCATCCCGGTCTACACCCTCGACGGCGTGCAGATCGCGCTGGCGTTCAGGTCCTTCAAGGCTTTCTTGAACACCGCTAATGTCATCGGCATACGCACAATGGGCAGCATGCTGCTCGGCAAGAAGCTCGCCGGCATTGGCGGCGCGTTGATCGGTCAGCTGACCTGGCTGGCGCTACAGCGCAACATCCCCATCTTGCTGAACACCCCGATGAAGGAGCTCATCTACGAGGATGGCGAGGTCAGGGGTGTGATCGCGGAGAAGGATGGCAAACGCACCGAGATCCGCGCCAAGGCGGTAGTGCTGGCAGCCGGCGGGTTCCCGCACAACAACGAGATGCGCCAGAAGTACCATCCGCATCCCATCACCACCGAATGGACGGTGGCAAACAAAGGCAACATCGGCACTGCCATCCAGGCGGGGATCGATATCGGCGCCGCGACCGCCCTGATGGATGACGCCTGGTGGGGTCCTTGTTTCATCGACAGCAAGGGAACCTCGCAGTTTATGATCTGGGAACGCTCCTTCCCATACTCGATCATCGTCGACAGTTCCGGCAAACGTTTCATGAACGAATCCGCTTCATACGTGGATTGCGGTCACTGGCAGTATGAACGCCACCAGCAGGTCCCGGCCATCCCCGCGCACATCATCTTTGACCAGCACCATCATAAGTACTATCCATTTGGCGTGGGTCTGCCGGGAGCTGAGCCCAAGGAATACTTCGAATCCGGCATGATGACAAGAGCGGACACCCTCGCAGATCTCGCTCAGAAATTGGGCATCGACCCCGCCGGCCTGGAAGAAACGGTGAAACGCTTCAATCAATTCGCCATCAATGGAAAAGATGAAGATTTCCACCGCGGTGACAGCGCATACGACCGCGTCTACAGCGATCCACGGGTAAAGCCCAACCCCAACCTGGCCCCTCTGACCAAACCGCCATTTTATTCTGTAAAGGTGTGGCCGGGTGACCTTGGTACCAAGGGCGGTCTGCTCACCAACGAGCACGCGCAAGTGTTGCGAGAGGACGGCAGCATTATCAAAGGCCTGTACGCCGCCGGAAACAGTTCCGCCTCGGTGATGGGTCACACCTACCCCGGACCCGGCTCTACGATCGGACCGGCCATGGTCTTTGGCATGATCGCCGGGCGGCACGCAGCCACAGTCGAATAGCTTATACCAATTATTTGATGATTAATAGGTAAAAAAAACTTGCTGTTGCCATGGCAACAGCAAGTTTTGCATTGTTGGCGTGTTGTTATATGTAAAGGTCCCGCTTGTTGTAGACCCAATAAGCCAGCGCCACGCAGATCGCGATGACCCCCCCTGAAAGCAATAGGTAGAACCCGTCCAGGCGGCCGGTAGTGAAAAGATCACCAGCGTCAAAATACTTGAACAGGCTGGCGTACTTGAGGAAATCAAGTTTCTCATTCATCTCCGTGATCACGGAAATAAAGTAGGTGACCAGGATGATGCCGACCGCGGTAGAACCGGCGCGTTTGCTGCGCTTCATGGCACAGCCCAGCAGCAGACCTATAGCGAGGAAGATCAACTCGATCACGAAAAGCGCTTGCATCTCCAGCGCAAGGAACTTGTAAAAAACCTGGTCGGGGTCATACGCGCGCGCAGCAATCAGCGAGATCACCCAGGTGACCAGCACAAAGACGATGCAGTAGACCAAGGCGGCCAGGGCTTTGGCGGTGATAACACGGTTGCGTGAAACCGGCAGCACCAGAGAGAATTCCACTGTCTTGTCGCGCTCTTCCTTGACGATGATTTCACTACCCCACATCGATGCGGCGATGGCTCCCATCAAACCGAAGAAGACCAGCATCAGTCCGTAATATCCACTGAGCGTGGTGAGGTTGAAATCGCGCATGCCAAAAGCATCCAGCATCGCTGGCGGCAGCGCATCCAGCATGAAGAGCATTTCAGGATTATTGTAGAAAGACGCAAATTTCGCCGCCCCGATCAAAACGAACAACAGGACAATGACGCTCCAAATAATCAACGACTTTTTGTTGGCTTTAAGTTCGTGAATGAAGATATTCATCATTTTCCTCTCACGACACTGCCGGAATATCGCGGCGGATGTAGAGCCAGTAACTGACCGCCAGCGAAATTAGGGTGACGGCGATATTCAGGACCACCAGCGGTGTATCGAAAGCCCCATTCCT
>CAYYBP010000052.1:0-1271 GCA_964470275.1 uncultured Anaerolinea sp.
CCCACGACCTTCTCCTTGGCAAGGAGACATTCTACCAACTGAACCACGCCCGCGTTATTCGATTAAGCATTGGGATTTTAACTGAAGTTGCCTCACCCGTCAACCCCTTTTTTATTGTTGTTAAACCAAAGCAAAAATGTCCCCTTCATTCGACCTACCCGCACCGGGCAGTCACACCGCGAGCCATCGTTACAGTCAAGTGTATAATTTCAGATAGCTGTGGAAAAGTTCATCCAGGACACCCTCAACGTAACCGGCATCAGCCTCTCCCCAAGGCAGGTGAAGGCGTTCCAGGTTTACGAAGAGGAGTTAATCAGCTGGAATGAAAAATTCAACCTCACCGCCATCCGGGAACCAGAAGGGATCCGGACCAAGCATTTCCTTGATTCCTTGACGGTTTTCAGCGAGATCGGGCTGCCCTTCAATGGCAGGATCATTGATGTCGGCACCGGCGCGGGGTTCCCTGGCATCGCGCTCAAGATCGTCGCCTCGGAGGCGCGCCTGACGCTGGTGGAGTCGGTCGGCAAAAAAGCAGAATTCTGCCGGCACATGGTCGAGATACTGGGGCTGCAGAACGTGGATGTTTTAACCAACCGCGCGGAGGAGATCGGAATCACTGCCGGGCATCGTGAAACGTACGACTGGGCGGTCGCTAGGGCGGTCGCGTCAATGCCGGTGCTGGCGGAATACCTGCTGCCGCTGGTAAAGTTAGGCGGCGCGGTGCTGGCGCAAAAAGGCGAGAGCGCGCACGCCGAGGTGCAGAACGCGGAAAAGGCGATCCGTATCCTGGGAGGAAAACTGCGCCGGGTGACGAGGGTTGCTTTACCCGGAGTGGCGGATGAACGGTATCTGGTGGTGATCGATAAGCAGGCGGCCACGCCTCCGCAATATCCGCGGGGGACGGGCATCCCGTCGAAAAAGCCGTTGTAAATCAATCTTCCGGGGATATTTCTTCCACGCTGCCGGCAGTCACCTGCCATCTTGCGCATTTATCGATAAATTCATCCGGGAAGAGGTTCATGTCCGTGGTGGTCAGCAGGGTCTGCCCGGCGTTGGAGAGGTAATCGAGTAAAAATGCGCGGCGCTGGGTATCGAGCTCTGCCAGCGTTTCGTCGAGCAGCAGTACCGGCCATTCAGTTGTTTTTTGCTTCAACCAATCCACCTCAGCGAGTTTCAATGAGAGGATGGCGGTGCGCAGCTGGCCGCGCGAACCGAAATCCGTCAGGTCAACACCGTTGCACAACACCCGCATCTCATCTCGGTGGGGTCCG
>CAYYBP010000052.1:1281-14061 GCA_964470275.1 uncultured Anaerolinea sp.
ATCCTGCTGGACTGCCAGGCCGCCGCGGATCTCCTGCAGACGAGCGGCGAACGCCTGTTTCACCTTCTCTGCCGACAGTCCATTGCGGTGCACCTGCACCGGCATGGGAAGCGAAAATTGCCCTTCAGGCGGGGGAGCCGGATCGAATGACGGCTGATACAGCAGCTGGATCACTTCGGAGGAACCGGTCAGCTTCTCATGAATACGCTGCGCGAGCATCTCCAGTTCACGGATGACTTCGATCCGGGCGTTGATCAGGATAGCTCCACGCGAGGCAAGGATTTCGTCCCAATATGAGAGCTGGTCGCGGTCGCCGCCGCGTTCGTTAAGCATTTTCAGCAGCGCGTTGCGTTGGGTGAGCCCCTGGGCGTATTCAGACAAGGCGCGGGTGTACACCGGGTAAGCCTGGGCGATCGCCAGGTTGAGGTACCTGCGGCGTTCCTCAGGTCCGCCCTCGAGGATGTTCAGCATTTGAGGTAGGAAGATGACCGCGTTAAAATGGCCGATCACCTGGGCGGGAGGCGTTTTCACACCGTCCAACCAGATTTCCTTGCGCAAGCGCGCGCCGCCATTGCCGTTGGAATCCTGGATGAGGCGCACCTCGAGGCGGTGCTTGCGCTCGCCGCGCTCATACAGGGCGACCAGGCGGGCAACCGAGAGGCTTTCACGCGTGGCGATGAAATTCAGGAGCTGGCGGTCGCTTTGGGCGTGAAACGAGGTGAAGGCTGCCAGGTAATAGATGGCCTCCAGCAGCGAGGTTTTTCCCTGCGCATTGGCTCCCAGTAACAAGAGAATCCGCCGGGGGAGATCCATATCCAGGCGGGAGAACAGGCGAAAATTGGTCAGTGAAAGATGGGTTAAACGCATGCGTCAGTCTAAGGGTATCTCTTCATCCGGGGCGGGTTTCCAGACCTTGTTGGTACGGTCGGGGTACAGCACACCATCGAGGTGGTCCATCTCGTGTTGGAAGATGCGGGCCAGCCAGCCATCCGCCTTGATGCGGGTGGGTTTGCCGTAGCGGTTTTGACCTTTGACCACGATTGCCTCGTGGCGTTCAACTTCTCCCACCAGTTCCGGCACCGAGAGACAGCCCTCAATACCCAGCACCATTTCCTCTGAAGCCGCTGTGATCACAGGATTGGCGACGACGAATAATTTTTTTGGGGCATCGTCATCTTCATCGTCACCGTACTCGACCACGATCAACCGTTCTGACACGGCGATTTGCGGGGCCGCCAGCCCGACGCCGGGAGCGTCTCGCATGGTTTCGATCATATCGTTGACCAGTTCCTGGAAACCCCGATCAAATTCAGTCACTTTGCGGGCTTTCTTCCGCAGGATGGGGTTGGGTATGGTGATTATTTCTCTGAGTGCCATGCACATCCTTTCAAAATCATCGGGTGTATTTTACCCGTTTTTGGTTCATTCACCAGTCTTGCGGCGTTCATCTTTCTGCATCTCATCATAGGTTTTTATCCAGTCAGCGATTTTTTCCTGTTCCATGCGTCGCATGCGCTGGTTATATTGTTTGAACTGCGCGAAGATCTCAGCCTGGATCGCGGCGGGGTCGTACACGTTGTCAAAAGTCAGCTCTTCGTTGCCGATCTGAATGCGCACTGTGCCGAAATTCAATACCAGGCCAATGAGGCCTTTGCGCATAAATTCTACTGTTTGGATGTTTTTAAGCGGGGCGGAGCGGCGTTCTTCCTTACCTAGGGGTTTGCGGTTCACATCCACCAGTTGATCGGTGGTGATCAGGTAAACATCGTTGTACCAGTCAATGTACTGGTAGAGCCACCAACCAAAGCCGAAGACGGTGACGGCGATGGCGACCAGGTAGGATTGAGTATCGGGCAGGGAGAGAAAGAACCCAAGCAACCTGGCGGCGACAAACAAGATCACAAGCAGCAGCAGCAACGCCGGCAGGAAAGTTTTCTTGAAAAGGATCCACCAGTGGGTACGGTAGATAACGCAGTCAGCAGTGCGGGAGCGCAGACCGAACAAACGGGCAGCGCCGCCAAGCAGGGAGCCGCTGGTGTACGAGGACATGGGCGTGTCGACCAGGGGTCTATCCGGCACCCTTTTCGCCTCGACAGGTTTTCCCTGGAGCCGTTTCTGTAAAGCTGCCTTCATTTCGTTCCTGTCATTATCGCCGGTTTCGTGCTGGGTTTTCTCCCGCTGCAGCTCGAGCAGCTTATAGATGATCTCGGGGTGCGGCAGGTGTTTAATGCTGAGTTTGCCAGTGTAGGTTTTGAGGTTGATCGTGCCAAAGCCGATCAACCTGCCCCAAAAGGAGGATTCGAGCCCGGTGCTCAGAATGGCATTGTAGGGGGATTCCTGGCGGCTGTTGAAAAATCCGATCAGGGTTTTTTGCACCAAAACACGATCCGAGGTAATGATGAAGTAATCGTTGGTCCATTCAAGGGCAGCCCAGCCCGCGAACAAGGCTCCCAAAACGAGTGTTACAAGCGAAAGCACCAGCAGGGCGTCATTAACGCCTTCAGGAGAAAGCGACAATCCAAGCAGGACCACGAATCCCAGTACTCCGATTCCGCCGATCAACAGGATGCGGAGTAACAGAAAGAACGGGTGACGGCGGGAGACGAGATTGATGGTCTCACCTTTTTGCAGCCACGGGAGGGATAACCGCCGGGAGAAGCGGTTGGTATTAAGCAGCAACGCGAATGCCTGGTCAAGGTCGGGGAATTCCTTGCGGAGCGCCTGGATCGTCTCGAGATCGACCCGCGCTAACTCGACCGGGGTTTTACACAACGCGCTGCCTGCGTGGGAATCGGCGGCCAACAACCCCTCAACGCCCAGCAGGTCTCCCCATGAGAACGTGCTGCTTTTCATGCCGGTGCGCCTGTCTCCCGTGGTCAGTTCCACCGTCCCGGAAAGAACAAGGTAAATCTCTCCCGGTAGGTCATCGCGGGAATAAACCAGCGTGTTAACCGGGTAGTACAGGATCTCAAGATCGGCGATTACTTCCTGTAACACCTGATCATCCAGCAGGTTGAATGGGAAAAACTCGTGAAGGATCGTTGGAGTCAATTCGGGGGAGGCTGCCATACATTAAGTATAACCAAACTATGGTATTTTGATGAACCGATCTGTTGTGAAAGGGGATGGCAATCTCTGGTAAAATTCGGATGACCGCTCAGGCTGGTCGCATCTATGAAAAGAGCCGGAAAATTTTCCATTTTTAGCTGGATCTCACTGGCGCTGATAATCGCGGCGGTGGTATTAACTGTTTTTCAACTGGTTGTCTTCAGCAGGCTCCGGGCTTCGTTTTCGCCAGGCACTAAGATCGCCGGGGTCGATGTGACCGGGCTATCGATGGAGCAGGCAGCTTCGCGCCTGACCCAGGCGTATTCCATACCGGTGGAACTGCAATACGGGACCAATCTTATCCAGGTGAAACCATCTACGCTGGGTTTCAGCCTTGACCTGACCGCGATGATGACCGCTGCCGACCAGGCACGCGCAGCGCAGCCATTCTGGTCTTCTTTCATCGCGTACCTGTTCAACCAGCTGCCGCCTTCGCGCGAGGTTCCCCTGCGTGCTGACATTGACGAGACAAGACTGCGCAGCTACCTGGAAAACGAGATTGCTGCCAGGTATGACTCACAAAGCACTTCATACGTGCCCGTGGCGGGAAGCGTGGTGTTCGAGGCGGCTGACCCGGGTCAGACGCTGGATGTGGACCGGTCGATCGTCCTGGTGCGGAACGCCCTTCAGTCGCCCAGCGCGCGGGTGGTCAGGCTGCCTTTAAACCGCGGGGTGCTCACCCGGCCGTCACTGGATAATTTGAAGATATTACTGCAGCAGATCGTGGCAGTGAACGAGTTCACCGGAGAAGTGGAAATTTACATGCAGGACCTGAAAACCGGCAAGGATATGCAGCTGGCGTTTCAGGATGGAGAAATTCTCACACCGGATATCGCCTTCTCCGCGGACAGCACGATCAAGATCGCCGTCATGGTGGCTGCCTATCGCAGCGAGAGCGAGCCCGCGAGCACCGAGTTTTCGACCCTGGTGCAGCAGATGATCGCCAAATCGGATAATGCTTCCACGGATGAATTAATGCGGGTCGCGCTCTCCCCAACGCTGGGGCCGTTGGAAGTGACCAAAACGGTGAAAGACCTCGGCTTGAGAAATACCTTTCTCGACGGCATGTTTTATGCTGGCGCGCCTTTACTGACAGGCGGGGTCGCGACTCCTGCCAATACCCGCACGGATGTATTCACTGACCCTGACCGGTACAACCAGACAACCCCCACGGATATTGGACTGCTGCTGGCTGATATTTACCAGTGCGCCCAGTATGACGGGGGCAGCCTGTTGGCGGTATTCCCCGGGGAGATCACATCCGGCGAATGCCGCTCGATGATTTCCTATCTCACCCAGAACCGCATCGGGGTATTGATCGAGGCCGGGCTGCCGGAAGGCACCCAGATCGGGCATAAACATGGCTGGGCGATCGATCCACTGGACGGGGTGATGCATGCGCTCGGCGACGCAGCGCTGGTCTATTCTCCGGGCGGAAATTACGTGCTCACGATCTTCATTCACAATACAGAGCAGATCGTCTGGAATTCAGCCAACAAGTTATACGCGGACCTCTCACGGGCAGTATACAATTATTTCAACCTTGAAGCGCAATAGGCGCAAGTAATGTACAACGGCAAACATTGGAATTCCCCTCTCTTGCGAGTTCATGGTCAATCAAGTATAGTCATTGGTACTCTAACCTTTCGCACAGGACCGCAGCGTTATGGATAATGAAGCTTTCGCAGTCGAAAAACCAGGCTGGCTTGATAGACCAGTCAGCCCGTGGCTCCCGAAGTTCACCCTTTATCACCTGCTGATCACGCTGATCATTATCGCGGCGGTGGTCACGCGTTTTTACAACGTCGGCCTCAGGGTGATGGCGCATGACGAGGTCAACCACGTTGTACCGTCTTACGACCTGTACCAGGGACGGGGTTACGCTCACGATCCTATCACACATGGACCGCTCCAATTTCACCTGCTGGCCGCATCCTATTTCCTGTTTGGCGATTCAGATGTTTCTTCGCGCATTCCCGCCGCGCTTTTCAGCATCGCGACGGTGATATTTGTCCTCTTCGCGTTCCGGCGTTACCTTGGGAGAACCGGTGCTTTGCTGTCTGGCTTGTTTTTCCTGATCTCGCCTTACATGATGTTCTATGGGCGGTATACCCGCAATGAAGCTTTCGTGGCGCTATTTGGCGTGGTCATGCTGTACGCCGTGCTGCGCTACCTTGAAACAGGCAGGCACTCCGCACTCTACCTGTTTACCATTGTGCTCGCGCTGCATTTTGCCACGAAAGAAACCGCATTTATTTACACAGCACAATTGCTGATATTTCTTGCCATCCTGCTCATCCGGGACGTGACCCGCATGGAGTGGAAAACCACGGGCAGCAGGGATCTCTTCCAACTTGTGATGCTGGCGGCAATTCTGATGATTGGTGTGGCGCTGGGGGCGGGGGTGTTGGATTCCAGCAACTCGGCTACCACCAACGCGACCGCGGTCCTGCCGGGGGTCATGCACTATGTCTTGCTGGTCAGCCTTGGACTGGCAGCAATCAGCGCCATCGCAGCGATCGTGATCCTGCTCAAAGGCCTGGGCTGGCAGGTGGTCAAGCAGATCCGCTCATTTGACCTGTTGTTGTTGACGGGCACGATGGTGCTGCCGCAGTTGATCGCTTTCCCGATCAGCATTGCAGGATGGAATCCGTTGGATTATTCTCAGCCGGGTCTGCTGCGCACCTCGCTTTTTCTGCTGGGGGCGGTGCTCATCGCGCTTGCGCTGGGCTTGTTATGGAAACCCAGACTGTGGCTGGTCAACGTCGCCATCTTCTACGCCATCTTCACCGTGTTCTACACCACCTTCTTCACCAACGGGCAGGGATTCTTCACCGGGCTGGTTGGGTCATTGGGATACTGGCTGTCGCAGCAGGGGGTCAACCGCGGATCACAACCCTGGTACTTCTTCGTATTCCTGCAAGTACCAATGTATGAATACCTGGCTGCGCTTGGTGCGATCCTGGCTTTCATCATCGGCATAAAACGAAAACTCTTCTCAACCATTCCTGGCAGGTCACCAGCGGACCAGGTGGATGAGATTGAACCAGCCCAGGAACAACTCGAGCTGCCAGTCGTCTTTGAAGATGAACCGTTAGAACCGAAACCGGTACGCCTGCCGGTGCTCTCTTTGCTGCTGTACTGGTCGGTGTTGAGCCTGGTGGCGTACACCCTCGCCGGCGAAAAAATGCCCTGGCTGACGGTTCATATCACGCTGCCCATGCTGCTGTGCGCGGGCTTCGGGTTCGGCTACCTGGTGGAAACAACACCATTTGAAAAATTGACCAAAAACAAAGGCTACCTGGTGCCGCTGCTCATCCCGGTGTTCCTGGTCAGCCTGGGGGCGGTGCTGGCAGCGGTTACCGGGGCGAACAGACCGTTTGCCGGTAAAGAACTTGAGCAGCTCAAAACCACCAGCACTTTTCTCTTTTCCCTGATCGCATTTCTCTCTTCCGGCTGGCTACTGTGGAAGCTGCTGTTCCACTGGAGGCCAAAGGAGATGGTGATGCTCCTGACGGTCGGGGCTGCCCTGATCCTGGCCGTTCTCACCGCGCGTTCAGCGTTCCAGGCGAATTTCATCAATTACGACACAGCCAAGGAATTCCTGGTTTACGCGCACGCTGCCAGGGGACCCAAGGACGTGTTGGAGGAAGTGGAAGACATTTCGAAGCGCCTGACCGGCGGCAAGGAAATCAAGGTTGCCTACATCGGGGATGCGCTTTACCCCTACTGGTGGTATTTCCGGGATTATCCCAACAAGACCTGGCTGAAGGATGACCTGACCCGCGACCTGTTGAATTACCCGGTTATCATCACGGACGATGAACATTACTCAAAAACGATGTCGATCGTTAAGGATAACTTCACCGAAACCAAGTACAAACGGCTGTGGTGGCCGATGCAGGATTACTTTAATATGACCTGGGCGCGCTTCTGGAAGGGATTTACCAACCCTGAGATGCGCCAGGCGATCTTCAACATCTGGCTGAACAAGGATTACAGCTTGTACGCCTCGCTGACCAATAACACTGGGCTAACGCTGGAAAACTGGCAGCCTTCCGGCAATATTTACCTGCTCATCAAGAAAGACATCGTTTCACAAATCTGGAGCTATGGAACGCTGCCGGTGCAGGTTGAAACCACCACCAGCGATCCATACGCAGGCAAGTACGTGGAATTGACACCGGATAAGATCCTGGGTTCGGCAGGCAGCGCGGAAGGTCAATTGAGCTACCCGCGCGGGATCGCTGTTTCGCCAAGCGGACTGATCTACGTCGCAGATTCTCAAAACCACCGCATCCAAAAATTCAGCGCGGACGGCGAATACCTCTCCAGCTGGGGTACCTACGCGATCGTGGACACAGGGAACGCTCCCGGCGGCACATTCAACGAGCCCTGGGGCATCGCGGTGGCGCCGGATGGGAGCGTCTTTGTGGCGGATACCTGGAATCACAGGATCCAGAAATTCACCGCGGACGGGAAGTTCATCACCATGTGGGGCGCGCCCGGACTGGCGGAGAGCCCGACCCAGTTCTGGGGGCCGCGCGGGATCGCGGTTGATTCCAACGGGCTGGTTTACGTGACGGATACCGGCAATAACCGGGTGGTCATATTTGATGAGGATGGCAATTTCCAGACACAGTTCGGCACCAACGGGGTCAATCCCGGGGAGCTGGACGAGCCGGTGGGGATCGCCGTGGATACCGATGGATCGATCTACATCGCGGACACGTGGAACCAGCGCATCCAGGTGTTTGAACCGGACGGAAAAGGGAATTACCAGTTCCTGCGCCAATGGGAAGTAAACGCCTGGTCAGGTCAGTCAGTGAACAATAAACCGTTCCTCACGCTGGACGGTGAAGGACATGTCTTTATCACGGACCCCGACGCGTTCAGGGTGCTTGAATTTGATACGGACGGCAACATCATCCGCGGGTGGGGGGATGCCAGCTCAGGTATCGATGGGTTCGGTTCTCCATGTGGCATCGTTGTCGATAAGGATGGCCGGGTGTGGGTAACGGACGCGGAAAACAACTTCGCGCTCGGCTTCCTCATGCCGGCGGCAGAGATGGTTGAGCCGCAGGCCGGCGCAGGCTTACCCGCCATACCCGAGGGGTTAACCCTCAACCAGGAAGATGAAAGCCTTTACAATGACCTGGCGACGCAGATCTACCAGTTGGACAAGGAGCGAAGTGAATGGGTCCCGGTCATTCCATTCGGAATTTCAACGTTGATCGATCCTCAAACGACACCGGAAAAAGACGCCAACGGAGATTGGGTGATCTCCAACACGGATGGAACAACGCGATTTGTGTGGGACGCTGGGCTGCAGGTGTGGGTTTCTATGACCCCATAACATCAACAAAATATGAAACAGGCGCTCTCATGAGAGCGCCCGTTTTTATCAATTAATCCTCAGCGGCGGCGATCGGAAGCGAATATCCCGGTAAAAATGGAGCTGGCGACGTAGACGATCAGCGCGCCCAAGAAAGCGTACAGCAAGGCGTTTTCAGGGATGGTGAATCCGAAATTGACCATGGTGCCGATCCAACCTGTAAGTAGGAAGAGGAAGGTATTGACTACCAGGGTGCCAAGACCGAGAGTAAGGATGATGACGGGGCAGCTGGCAAACATGACCAGCGGCTTGATGATCGCGTTCACCAATCCGAAGATCAAACCAAGCACCAGGTAGGCGTACCAGACCTGGTTTTGCATGATGATGTGTGGCTGCAGCAGCCAAACCGCCAGGTAGACAGCACCGGCATTGATCAGTATTCTAAGGAAAAAGTTTTTCATTATCAATCCTCTCCTAACTATCTACGCAAATACCGATAAATCGTTTCAAGAGGATGGGAATTTAAAAGGAAGAAATGGGTAATCTCATCCAGATCAGCGTGTGCAGGAGCTGCATGCCGCAGAATTCGAACGCTTTCACCCCTCTACCTGCTGGATAATTCACCAGCACTTTGTTGGGTTTGAGCGCGCGTGTGAGCAAGCGAGGGACAAGCGTAGTGATCATGGAATCCTCCCACACCGGCGAGGTCGCCAACCAGATGTAGTCGTTGACGGCGAACCCGCTTTCAAAGGTCGCGTTTCCGATCAACCGGTGGTGCTCATAGGCTGAAAGGCTGCTTGTCATGCTGCCGTTCAGAAGATTATTCACCTGGTTCAACAAACCCGGCGCAAGGCGTTTTGCTGAAAAAGGGAGATTCCAAGAAATTGAATCCGGGTAGATCTCGCGCAGCCAGAGCTGCTGTTGCTCCCAGTCTGTTTTCCTGCGCCGCGCAACAGTGATGCCATTACCAGGTTGGTGAAACCGGCGGGAATTCGCCGCTATCCACGAGGAGCGGCGGGTCAACTCTTCGAAACCGGTCTGCTGGTAAATATGAATGGCGGTCGGATTGTCATCGCGCACCTGCAGGAAGATCTGCTTTCCCTCGTGCTGGCG
This sequence comes from uncultured Anaerolinea sp., assembly GCA_964470275.1. GTDB lineage: Bacteria > Chloroflexota > Anaerolineae > Anaerolineales > Anaerolineaceae > UBA6107. Next base: position 10,838 of record CAYYBP010000052.1, read on the forward strand.
CACGTGGGCGATCGCCCGGTTCGTCAGCTGGCGGGCGATTCCCCGGCCGCGGTGATCTGGATGCACGGCCACGTTGGCGATGAAATAATTGCCGGGCGCGAGCCTGTGCACCGGGATAAGGGTGAGGTTTCCAATGACCCGGTTATCCTCCACCCACAGGTAGCCGTGGAAGGGGAATTGAGAGGTTTCGAGTGAATTTCCATCCACCAGGTATCCACCCAGGCTGCGGGCGATCAGGCGGATGTGACGCAGGTAATCCCGTCCTTCGTCATCCATGTGATCTGAGAACGACAGCTCGATCAAATCCGCGATGGAAGGCAGGTCCTTGCGAATGTTGATGGCGCGGATGTGGGGGTCAAATGGAATTTGTTCCATGCAAGTATTTTACATCAGCATTTTTCCGGCAGCGGGGTGTTTCCGGCGGCGGCTTATTGACACGAACGGGTTGCGGTTATAGAATCTACTTGAATTCCATGAAAAACACTTCCATTCTGTATACAAACGCAAAGTTGATCGGGGCTGACCGAAGAATTGAAAACGGCTGGCTGCTGAGTGTTGGGGGGTTGATCAACGGCTATGGTGAAGGCTTGCCGCCGGATCCCATCAGCACAGGGGCTGAGCGGAAGATCGATTGTCAACGGCAGAGCCTGATGCCGGGATTCATTGACCTTCACACGCATGGCGCGGTGGGGGTGGATCTGGTTGGCGCCACCCGCGAGCAAATCCAGGAGGTGAGCCGTTTTTTCGCCAGCCGGGGTGTGAGCGCGTTCCTCGCGACTACCTGGGCGGCATCGCCCGGCGAGATTCTCGCCACGCTTGAAAGCGTGCGCGCCGTGATGGGGAGCGAAGACGGGGCGGAGATTTTGGGGGTGCATCTCGAAGGACCTTTCATCAATCCGATCAAAGCCGGCGCTCAAAGCCCACGGGAGATCCGGGCTGCCCGACCTGAAGAGGTTCTCCCTTACCTGGATAGCGGGATCGTGCGCATGGTCACACTCGCGCCGGAGATCGAGGAGAACCGCTGGCTGTTCGCCGAGTGTGAAAAACGCGGCGTCACGGTGGCGGTGGGGCACAGCGATGCCACGTACGAGCAGATGCAGGCCGCTGCCGGGTTGGGGTTGTCGCACGTCACCCATTGTTACAACGCCATGCGGGGGTTCAATCATCGCGAACCGGGGGTACTGGGGGCGGCGCTGGACCTGCGCGGGCTGAGCTGCGAGATCATCCTGGACAAGGTGCACGCCCATCCCGCGGCGGTCCGATTGCTGCTGGCGGCCAAGAGCAGGGATAAAGTGGTGCTGGTGACCGATTCCATTTCCGGAACCGGCATGCCGCCGGGCGTGTTCCACCTGGAGGGCAAAAAAGTCACGTACACCGACGAGGACGCCAGGCTGGCGGATGGAACGCTGGCGGGGTCAGTGTTGACGATGGACCGGGCACTGAGGAACCTGGTTGAGGTAAGCGGTGAGCCGCTGGAGCAGGTGTGGATGTGCGCCTCGCGCAACGCCGCCGGGGTGATCGGGCTGGATGCATCTATGGGACAACTAAAAGTGGGCACAAGAGCAGATCTTGTTTTATTGAACCCTGACCTTGAAGTGACACTCACCACGATACGGGGGAGAATCGTCTTTGAGCACGCACAATAACGCATAGCAGATTCTTATACAAATCTTTGAAATCTCTGATATTCTCAATAGTATAATGACCGGAACGAATAGTAAGGTTACTGGAGACAGCTATGATGCGATTTGACCGATTTACAGAAAGAGCCCAGGAGGCGGCGCAGAGAGCAGCGGATATTATCCAGCGCTATGGGCATAATCAAATAGATACTGAACACATCCTGCTGGCATTGATTGAGCAGCCCCAGGGTGTTGTACTGCAGATTCTCGAAATCCTGAAGGTCGATCCCCAAATCCTGGAGGAAAGGCTGGACTATATCCTTAAGACCAGTCCCAAGGCGAGTATCTTTGGGGGTGGAGCTGGACAGATCTTCATTACCCCGCGTGTGAAACGGATCATCGACCTGGCGAATGAGGAAGCCAGCAAATTGAAGGACGAATATATCTCGACGGAACACCTTTTCCTCGCAATCCTGAGCGAAAAGAACACCCCGGCGGCACGCCTGCTTGAAACCACGGGCTTGACCAAGGAACGGGTGTCAGAGGCCATCATCCAACTGAGGGGCGGGCAGCGCGTCACAGATCCGCAGGCCGAAACCCGTTACCGCACACTCGAAAAGTACTCGCGCGACCTCACGCAGCAGGCGCGTGAAGGTAAGCTCGACCCGGTGATCGGCAGAGACAAAGAGATTTTGCGCGTGATGCAGATCCTTTCGCGGCGCACGAAAAACAACCCGGTGCTGATCGGCGAGGCTGGTGTGGGAAAAACCGCCATCGTGGAAGGGCTCGCGCAAAAGATCGCCTCCAATGACGTGCCTGAGATCCTGATGGGCAAACGCGTCATTTCGCTCGACCTGGGCTCGATGATCGCCGGATCGCGCTTCAGGGGAGAATTTGAAGAGCGCCTCAAGGCCTCAATCGAAGAGGTGCAACGGTCGTCAGGCGAGATCATCCTTTTTATCGATGAACTGCACACGGTTGTTGGCGCGGGGGCTGCCCAGGGGGCGATGGACGCGTCGAACATGCTAAAACCCGCCCTGGCGCGCGGCGAGCTGCAATGTGTAGGCGCAACCACCCTGGATGAGTACCAGAAACATATTGAAAAAGACGCGGCTCTCGAGCGCCGGTTTGCGCCTGTGTTTGTGGAAGAACCCTCCCAGGAAGACACCTTGAAGATGTTGATCGGTCTGCGCGACCGGTATGAAGCCCATCATAAGGTTCATTTCTCAGATGACGCGCTGGAAGCAGCGGTGAAATTAAGCTCACGGTATGTCACGGACCGGCGGCTGCCGGATAAGGCCATAGATCTGATGGATGAAGCCGCAGCCAAGTTACGGGTGGCGCTTTATTCCATGCCGCCGGATCTGAAACAGATGAAAACCGAGCTCGACCGCTTGAAGGCCGAGGAAGAGCTGGCAGGCACGGAACGCGATTATGAACGCGCCGCGCGCATGAAAGCCGACCGGCTGCGACTGGAAGAGGAATTTAGCGAAAAACGCGACCAGTGGGAGTCGGAACACAAACTGGACGAGGTGGTCGATGTGGACGACATCGCCCAGGTGCTGGCGCAATGGACCGGCATCCCGGTCAGCCAGATGATGG
>CAYYBP010000053.1:0-1752 GCA_964470275.1 uncultured Anaerolinea sp.
AGGAGTTCCAGACGGTGGCAAATTCCAGACCGATCGCGCCGGCGCCGATGATCAACACGGATTTCGGCAGCTTTTCCTGCAGGATCGCCTCGCGGTATGTAACGATCTTCTCACCGTCGATAGTTACACCGGGGATCGAAAATGGCTGGCTGCCAGTGGCGATGATAATATCGTGGGCTGTCACCACCTCGGTATTGCCGTCCTTGCCCCGCACCTCCACGCTGTTGACAGAGGTCAGTCTGGCTTCGCCCATGATCACGGTAATGTTGTTTTTCTTCATTAAAAAGGCGACACCCCGCGTAAGCCGGTCCGAAACCTGCCGGCTGCGTTTCACCGCCGCAGCGAAATCCAGCTGAAGGTTCTCCAGTGTAAAGCCAAACTCACGGCTGCGCTCCCTGAGCGTGTGGGCCACGTCCGCGTTTTTCAATAATGCCTTTGAAGGGATGCAGCCGACGTTCAGGCACACACCTCCAAGCCATTCCTTGTCTATGATGACAGTTTTCTTGCCAAGCTGCGCGCAGCGAATAGCGGCTACATACCCGCCGGGACCAGCGCCGATAACGATCACATCAAATTCACTCATGTCTTATCCTTCCCGGTTTTTTTCTTATTATACTGACTTATTGCAGCCTGGAAAATTGATCGGGATGTTTTCTGTGTTTGTTTTCAGAAATGATATTTCTGTGGAGACGCTGTTCATTTGCAGCGTTCCATTTCATCATAATAAGCAGGATTACCGGTAGGTTTATTGAAACCGGCGCAGCAATCGGATGGAGAATGTGAATTACCGGTTCAGGGCAGATGCGTGAACGAGGCTTTCTTTGAAGTGAAGATGTTGTATTTTAGAATGTACAACAGCGCCATCACACCGTCTTTGAAGCCGATCTTCTTGCCTTCTTCGTATGACCGCCCATAATACGAAATAGGAACTTCGTAGACCCGGCATTTCAGCTTGGCGACCTTAGCGACCACTTCCACCTCAAAGCCAAAGCGTTTTGAGGTGATGATCATGCTGCGGATGATCTCGCCGCGGAAAGCCTTGTAGCAGGTCTCCACGTCGGTAAGGTTCAGGTCGGTGAGCACGTTGGAGAGGAAGGTGATGAACTGGTTGGCCATGTAATGCCTGAAGTACAGCGAGCGCGAAGCGCTGCGTACCAAAAAGCGCGATCCAAGCACCACGTCCGCCCTGCCAGTTTGGATGGGAGCCACCACGTCGTTGATCTCCTCCGGGTCATACTCCAGGTCGGCATCCTGCACAATGACGATCTCGCCAGTGGAGCGCCGAAACCCCTCTTTCAACGCTTCGGTCTTGCCCATGTTATGCGGCTGCAGGTGATAATGCACCAGTGAATTCCTGGCTTCATACGCCTTACAGATCTCGCCGGTCCGGTCGCGGGAGCCGTCATCGATGATGATGATCTCACCCAGGTCTTTTACTTTTTCGAGCAGCAGGTCCAGAACGGAACCGATCGTCTTTTCTTCGTTATAAGCGGGGATGACCACTGAAATTTTCATATCCCTCCAGGATTGTGCCGGGTACGCAGGTATTATACTCATTTAAAGACGGTATGATGAAAAATTGATATAGTATATGAGATGAAGAATATCCTTCTCCCAGGGAGAATCTGATGGAAGCTGACACATCGAGCGGCGAGTTCGCAATGGAGGATTTTTGGGATGCGCGGCGCAAGGTTAACGCCACCAGGGCTATCTACCACCAATGGGAGCAGCTCGAAAAGACCGGCTGCATTA
>CAYYBP010000053.1:1762-13608 GCA_964470275.1 uncultured Anaerolinea sp.
CCGCGGGCTTGCAGGACGGGGTGCACGAGGGATTCTTTTTCGCTGATTCCGACGGGTATAAATGGCTCGAAGCCGCATCGCTGCTCATGGGCAGCTCGAACCCCCCGCCTGGGTTGGCGGAACTTGTGGAGCACTTCATTACCCTGCTCGAAGCGGCGCAGGCTGAGGATGGCTACCTGTATACCTGGAACCAGACCCTTTTTCCAGACGAACGCTGGGATAACCTGTTGATCGACCACGAGTTGTACTGCCTGGGGCACCTGATCGAGGCGGGCATCGCACATCACAGCGCGACAGGCGACGATCGCCTATTGACCCTTGTGCTCAAATCCGCTGCCCTGCTTGTCGAGACGTTTACAGATGCTCCTCCGTTATCCACTGACGGACACGAGGAGATCGAACTTGCCCTCATTCGGCTCAGCCGCCATACCGGCGACCCCGCCTACCTTGAACTGGCAGCCAGGTTCCTTGATAGGCGCGGCAGGATCAAGGCTTTCGGATGGCAGTTCATCCGTCAAACGCTTCGGATGGCCAGGAAGATGCGCGGGGTTGAGAAAACCAGGCGGCGCTATTATCGGTCGCATCCACAAACGCCCCCGGTGCATCTACCGGCGCGTAATCGCCATAAGGTGCCATTTACCACGCCCCTGCGCTTCTTGGCCGCTGCCTTGAGCGGGAAATTCATTCAGCAGCATCGCCCGCTTGAGCGTCAGGACAAACCCGAAGGGCACGCCGTGCGTTTCACCTACCTCAATCGAGCCGCCGCCATGCTCGTCCGTGACACACAGAACGATGAAGTGCTCAAGCGGCTTGAGAAGGTGTGGGAGCACATGGTGGACCGGCGCATGTACGTGACCGGCGGGATCGGATCCCTGCCGATGGTCGAGGGGTTTGGCAGGGATTATGAACTGGACCCGGAGGTGGCGTACGCCGAAACCTGCGCTGCCATCGGCGCGTTGCACTGGAACCGCGAACTCTTCGCGCTGACGAAACAGGCGCGGTACGCGGATCTGGAGGAATGGCAGTTGTACAACGCGGCGTCCGTGGGGATGGGGCTGGATGGCGACACCTATCTCTACAACAACCCGCTGGCGTGCTCGGGCGGCATTCAGCGGGCAGCCTGGTACAACGTACCCTGCTGTCCATCCAACCTGTCACGCCTGTATGCTTCATTAGAAGGCTCGATTTTACTCGTTGAGGAAAATTCCGTTTACCTCACCCAGTACATCTCCGGTTCCTACGCAACACTCCCCGGTTTGGGAATAGCAATGCGTTCCGGGCTGCCGTGGCAGGGGACGATACACATCACCTTTAACGCGCAGCCACCGGTACGGGCGCGGCTGAACCTGCGCCTGCCGGCGTGGTCAGGCAACCCTGAATTACGATTGAACGGGGAGCCCATGCAAGCACGGGTATCGCGGGGCAAACACGCGCTCCGCGCAAACGCCGCCGGACTGGATTTCGAGAATGCCGCATATCTCGAGGTCGATCGGGAGTTTCAGGATGGCGACCTGCTGGAATTGCTACTGCCCATGCCGCTCACGTTCAAAAAACAGGATGACCGCCTGCCTAAATGCGGAGGTCAGGTCGCCCTGACGCGCGGACCTCTTGTCTATTGCCTGGAAAGCATCGACAACCCGGGCGGGGTGTTCGGGTTAAAAATTCGGAGGGATACGCTTGTACCTGAGATCGATCGCGCAATACTCGGCGGAACGGTTGTAATCAACGGGATGACCCGGGATGGCAGGGGGGTGCGTTTCATCCCGTATATGTTGTGGGGAAACCGGGGAAAATCCAGTATGAATGTGTTCTTCGACGCTGATTAAGCCTGCCGGCGGACGATGGCGTCGGTCATCCTGGCGATGCGCACCATCACTTCCACATCGTGGACGCGGATGATGTCCGCGCCGCGCGCGATGCCCACAGCGCACACGGCGGCCGTGCCTTCCACGCGTTCCTCCGGCGGCAGGTTGAGCGTGTACCCGATGAATGATTTCCGCGAAGCCCCCAGCAATACCGGGTAGCCCAATTCCTTGATCTCGCCCAGGTGGTTCACCAGTTCCAGGTTTTGTTCCACGGTTTTACCAAACCCGATGCCGGGGTCAAGGATGATCTGGTCATCTCGAACGCCCGCGGCGCGCGCGATTGACACGCTTTCGAGCAGCTCCTGTTTCACGTCGTTCAGCAGGTCGTTGTAGGTAACGCCAATGTAGCGCCCGCCCAGCCGGCTTTGAATTTCGGCGTTGGAGGGCTTGCTGCGGTTGTGCATCAGGATGACCGGGCAGCCCCACTTTGCCGCCACGCCCGCCATCAGCGGATCGGCACGCAGCCCCCACACATCATTGATCCAATCCGCGCCATGGCTGAGCGCCGCTTCTGCCACCTGCGATTTATAGGTATCGATGGAAATGAGGGTGTCGTCGCGGCTGTCGCGGAGGGCGTTAATGACCGGCAGCACGCGTTCCATCTCCTCGCGCTGATCTACCGGCGCGCTTCCCGGGCGGGTGCTCTCGCCGCCGATATCCAGGATATCCACTCCCGATTCGATGAAGCGCTGCGCCTGTTCGACAGCTGCCTTTACTGTGTCAGGCGCGCTCATCAATCCGTCTCCCGAAAAACTATCCGGTGTGACGTTGATAATCCCCATCACGTGCGTTCTGCTGCCAAACCTCAATTGCGATCGGGGTGCATTCACGCTTTTTCCTCCACGCAATTCGTCAGCGGCTCAATTTTTCTGATGTCATTTGTGTCCACATGCTCCAGGCAAGCGCGCGCTGTGTTGCCAGTCCCAGGGATGATGACCCCGGGTGAAATTTCCACCAGCGGCACGAGCACGAACGCCCGTTCAAGCATGCGCGGGTGCGGGATCTGCAGCCGCCGGGATCGAACGACGCGCTGACCGTAGAGCAGGATATCCAGGTCGATTAGCCGGGGGCCGAAGCGGATGGTCTCCTGCCGCCCCATCTTTTTTTCGATGCGTTTCAACTGGTCCAGCAGCCGGTGGGGCGGGATGAGTGTATTTCCCCGCACCACCTGGTTGAGGAAGGCAGGTTGATCGGTTACTCCCCATGGTGGAGTTTCATAAATGCTCGAACAATCGAGGTTTGTGACAAGCGCTTCCAGCATCGAGCGGGCAAGCGAGAGGTTCGCCGCGCGGTCGCCCAGGTTGGATCCCAGCGCGATGTGGACGGTTTCTTCTGTGTTCAATCAGGCTCCTTCGCGGGGTTATCCGCCGCGGACCGCGTTGATCAGGTCCGCCAGCAGCCCGTAAGCCGTCGTCTCCGGCCCGGGGTCGCTTTCCAGGATGCCCAGCCCGGGCAGGGTGTCGGTCTCGAATTTCACAAAGGAGCTGGTGCCGTTTATGCTGTACAACGGGCTATGCGGATCGACCCGCTGGGGGAGTACGCTCGCAACCACCTGTCCGTGTTCGAGTTTTGAGCTGCACACCAGCTTCCAGCGCTCACCCGCGGCGCGCGCAGACTGGATCATCTGCGTAGTAATTCCGCGGATGCCCTCACGTTCTACCTGGTCCGGCTTGAGCGGGCGCCCCATGATCACTGTGGTCAGGGCTGCCACCTTGATCGCCGCGTCCCAGCCATCAATATCCGCGCTGGGATCTGTCTCGGTGATGCCGATGGAGCGCCCGTAATCCACGGCTTCCTCCAGCGTCTTGCCCTGTTCCATCATCTCCAGCAGGAGGTTGGTGCATGAATTCAGGATGCCGGTGAAACCCTTGACCTCGATGGCAGGCAGCGGACCGCGGAAGAGAGAAAAAATTGGCGCGCCATCCATTACCGCCGATTCGAAAAGGAATCGACGTCTGGTTTGAGCTGCGAGTGCGGTCAGCTGCGGGTAGGCGTGCACCACCGGTCCCTTGTTGGCGGTGATGGCGTGCATCCCGCGCCGCAAGGAAGCCGCCAGGTAGTCAGCAGCTGGCTGGCCGGTGTGATGATTGACCGGTGAATTCTCGAAAAGCACGTCTGCCGGGACCGTGTGAATAAAATCAAGCACTGAAGGCAATGCGGCAAGGCGCGAGAGCACGGTAAGATTTCCACCCTCACCCACGAGCTTCAGCGCCTCAAACGGGTCGATCCCATCTGCATCGATCGCCATACCGTGATGCGCGGTGGCGATGCCGGTGATTGTCGTGGAGAACCCGAATTCTATCTGCAAGAGTTCTCGCTTCTGCTCTAACAGGCGCACCAGCGCGCGGCCGACGTTGCCAAACCCGACCAACGCGAGTCTCATCGTGGTCATAAATTCTCCTGGATTTCTGGTAGATCAACGACCCTATCATCCCGCCAGGCTTTTGGTTCGATCGTGTGCACTTCTGAAAGCAGCTGTTTCACCATGGCTTGAAAGTGAGCCGGGTCGCCGGTGGTGGCGAACCGGGCGGCAGCCCGGTGCCTGCCATTTGCGAGCAATTGACGGGCTTCGAGCATGCGCCGCACCTGCCTGGCGACGGCCGGGGCGGGATCGATCACCTGTACATCCGGTCCGACGATCTGCCGGATGAGCGGGATGACGAAGGGGTAATGCGTGCAACCCATCACGACCGTGTCCACGCCCTTTTCCAGCATCGGGGTTAACGCATTCTCAAGGATGACCCGGGTTTCGCTCCCTTCAAGGTCGCCCTTCTCGATCTGTGCCACCAGGCCGGGGCAGGGATCTTCGAGGATGGTTACCCCATGGGCGAAGCGCTCGACAGCCGAGGCGTACATGGCGGTATGGAACGTAGCCTGGGTGGCCAGCACGCCCACCACGCTGCTGCGGGTCTGTTCAGCGGCGGGTTTGACAGCCGGCTCCATGCCGACAAAGGGAATATCCGGGTATACCTCGCGCAGGTGCTTCAGCGCAGCCACCGAGGCGGTATTACACGCGACGACGATCAGCTTCGCTCCCTGGTCGAGCAGGTAGCGGGTGATCCCCAGGCTGAACTCGAGCACCTCCTCAATGTTCCGGCTGCCGTAGGGCACATGCGCCTGGTCAGCGAAATAAAGCAGGGGTTGGGCGGGGAGGAGGCTGCGTATTTCCCGCAGCACGCTCAGTCCTCCGACGCCGGAATCAAAAATACCTATGAGGGGACGGACAGGTTTCAATTTGTTCTCCAGGTCTCATCTCCGGGCGACGGCGATGAATGCGGTGAAGAGGTTGCCATGCTCCCGGATATCACGGATCCCTTCGGGATGCCACTGCACCCCGACGCAGAAACGGTGTTGCGGCAACTCGACCGCTTCAATTAAACCATCACTCGCGTACGCTGTCACGGCCAGTCTGGCAGCCGGTTCCTTTATTGCCTGGTGATGCCGGCTGTTGACCCTGGCAGCGTTGCACTCCATGATGCTGGCCAACCGCGTATCAGGTGATATCACCACTTCGTGAGCGAGGTTGCTTGGAGAAACAGAGGAGGGCTGGTCATGCCGGATTTTCGTTTTGAACTGGTCCGGGATATGCGTGTAGAGGGTGCCGCCCAGGGCAACATTCAACATCTGGTGACCGCGGCAGATGCAAAGCAGGGGTTTATCTGATTCAATGGCGAGATCGATCAACGCCTTCTCGAGCGCGTCACGCTCCGGGATGACATTGGCGACGGTTGGATGCGTTTCTTCCCCATAGAAAGCGGGGTCTATGTCTCCGCCACCCGGGATGAGAATGCCGTCCATCGACTCGAGCAACTGCTTTAGATCCGCCAGCGGAAACTCATTCGGGATCAGCACGGGGAGACCGCCCGCATCACGGATCGCGGCGGCGTAAGCAGAGGGAAGGTACGCGGCGTTCAATCCGTGAGAATCTTTTTTCTGACTGACGGTGATGCCGATCATTGGACATTTCATTGATTGCCTCTCCCTATATTATATAGAAAAGGGCGCAACCACGGCGTTGGTTGCACCCTGAAGAAATCGAATACGATTATTAGTTAAATTTTTGCTTAAGGCGGGCGCTCTTGCCGGAGCGGTCGCGCAGGAAGTACAGGCGAGAGCGGCGGACCTGGCTGTGGCGTTCCACCACCACTTTTTCAATTCGCGGAGAGCGAAGAAGGAAGGTGCGCTCGACACCAATACCGTTGCTGGCAACACGCCGAACGGTGAAGGTGGAATCATTGCCGTTATTATGCATGTACAGCACGACACCCTTGAACTCCTGGATACGTTCGCGGTTACCTTCTTTGATTTTGACATGCACGCTGACCATGTCCCCGGTTCGAAGTTCAGGGATTTCTGGGTTGACGGGCGCATCGTATGCTTTTAGTAGATCACTCATTTTTCACCTGCTTTTCTCATGCTGCCTTCTCGGCGCGAAGAAAAATTATACCATCATTTCAAATAGAGACAAGGTTTAACAGGGAAATGCGTTTAACCCGATCGTATTCATTTTCAGAAAGACACCCCATACTGGCTTTCTGGTAAAATCAATAAACCACCTGAGTGGAGGGCATTATGGATTCTATCGCTGTTGATATTGGCGGAACCCAGCTGCGGGCAGCACTATACCCTGAAGAGGGAATTGAAGCCAAAGTTATAAAATCCACCCCGACCCGCGGAGAGCAGTCCGCGCTCGAACGGCTTTTCGACCTCATCCAATCCATCCTGCCTGCCGACGCCCCGGTCGGTTGCATCGCGTTGGGAGTCGCTGGCGCGTTGAACCCTGCCACCGGTGTGATCTACAACGCCCCCAATATTGCCAATTGGAACGGGATGAACATCATCCAGGAAACACAGAATCGCTTTGGTATTCCAGTGCGGCTGGGCAACGATGCCAACCTGGCTGCCCTGGGCGAGTGGAAATACGGGGCAGGGATAGGGCATCACAACCTGATCTACATGACCATCAGCACGGGGGTCGGCGGGGGCATCATCGCGGACGACCGCCTGCTGGTGGGTTCGAACGGCCTGGCCGGCGAAGTGGGGCACGTCACGGTTCTTCCCGGTGGACCTCCGTGCGGATGCGGAAAAAACGGTCACCTCGAAGCTTTATCCTCCGGAACGGGCATCGCCAATTATGTCAGCCGCCAGATGGATGCCGGCAGGCAAACCATCCTCGCTCAACATCCGAAACCGCTCACTGCCAGGGCTGTGGCTGAAGCCGCGTGCAAAGGCGACGAACTATCGATCGAAGCTTTTGAAATTGCGGGTGAGTACCTGGGACGAGCGATCGCGGATCTGTTGCATATTTTTAACCCCACGATTGTCATCCTTGGCGGCGGAGTCATCAAATCCGGTGATCTGATCATGGGTCCGGTGCGGCGATCGCTGGCTGCGAGCACAGTCTCTGAGGAATACCTGAGGGATTTTGAATTGACGACCGCCAGCCTGGGTGATAAGGTTGGCCTGGTTGGCGCGCTTGCCCTGGCCAGAAGCTGAGATCTTAAGATCTATTTCTGGAATATCCATACAGTTCTTGACATAATCCCAAGGATTCTCTGAATTTTTGGAGTAGAATTGTCGATTACTTGACAAATTATTGGAGATTGATGGGTCGAACTATGCTGAAAAAACCATTTACGATCATCCTGGCAGTAGCATTTTTGCTCGTGTTCCTGGCGCCTTTTTCCGGGAATGTGCAGGCGGGTTTGTCGGATACAGCAGTTCCTGTTACAACCCAGGACGACGCAAAACCACTTGTCATTTACCTGTTCTGGGGGGATGGATGCCCGCACTGCGCATTAGCCAAGCCTTTCATAGAGAGCCTGGCGGACAAAAACCCATCGATTGAATTGTACGAGTTTGAGATTTACTACGTGGAGGAAAACCAGAAGCTTTTCTCCGCCTTTGCCACCCTGTATGGTTTTGAACCCCGTTACATTCCAACCATTTTCATCGGGGAAAAGTACTGGGAGGGCTACAACGACCAGATCGCCCAGGGCCTCGAAGCCGAGATCAACCGCTGCCTGGTGGATGGCTGCCCGGATAAGGGGCTGGCTTTATTCACCGATGGCAGAACTCCAGCCGCCAGCGGGGAGGTTACCCCCGAAGCCACCCCTGAGGTTATCCCCACAGACGATCCTGGTGAATCAACCAATCCCGCCAAGGTGATCAAACTGCCTTTGATCGGGGAAGTTGACCTTTCGCACCAAGGTCTGTTCCTCAGCACTCTGCTCATCTCGTTTGTCGACGGCTTTAACCCATGTTCTATATGGGTGCTCAGCATGCTGTTGGCCATAACCCTGCACACCGGCTCGCGCAAAAAGGTATTGGTCATCGGGTTGGTATTTCTGACGGTGACGGCAGCAATCTACGCGCTGTTCATTGCTGGCTTGTTCACGGTCTTTAAGGTGGTCAGCTTTGTCGGATGGATCCGGGTGGTCGTAGCGCTGGTTGCACTTTTCTTTGCCATCGTAAACATCAAGGATTACTTCTTTTACAAGGAAGGCGTATCCTTCACGATCTCGGATAAACAAAAACCGGGAATTTATCAGCGCATGCGCAAGATCTTGGAAGCCGGTGATTCGTGGTGGGGGTTGATCGGCGGAACCATCGTGCTGTCCGCGGGCGTTTCCTTGGTGGAGTTCACATGCACCGCGGGATTCCCCGTTCTCTGGTCCAACCTGGTGGCGGCGCAGAATGTGCCCGTTATCACGTTTATCCTGCTGCTGCTTGTTTACATGATTATCTACCAGCTGGATGAGCTTGGTCTTTTCCTGGCAGCCGTGTTCACCCTGAAATCTAATAAGATGGAAGAAAAACATGGACGCATCCTCAAACTGATCGGCGGAGTCCTAATGCTGACCCTTGCTATCGTCATGCTTGTGAAGCCAGAGGTCATGAGCGATATCGGGAAGTCCTTGATCGTTTTTGGGATTGCGTTCGGCGTAACACTCCTGATCCTGATCGTCCATCGCGGGATACTACCCATGTTTGGTGTCCGTATCGGTTCTGAAGGAAAAACGAAAAAGAACCGGACACACCACAAGTAATCTATTCTTTCCCACATAAAATAACAGAACCTCGGTTCTGTTATTTTTTTCCGTTACATAAATCACTTGACATAAACCCTTGAAAAAATGCATAATAAATCATGTTCGGCAATAAATGACCGAACTCCAATGGATATCCCAAGATATCCAACCCCAATTTTTCTCAGGAGGAGAAAATGTTTTCAAGAAAAGCAGGATTATTAATTGCAGTGGTGTTCCTGGCGGCGACCTTACTCGCTGCCTGCGCTACACCCGCGCCTACCGAAGCCCCGGTAGTCGTTGAAACCGAAGCGCCCGTTGTGGCAACAGAAGCACCGGTCGTAACGGAAGCCCCGGTGGCAACAGAAGCCCCGGTCGAAATCACTGACACGGAGTTGAATGTCCTCTGTACTCCACAGGAGGAATGGTGCCAGGGAATGAAGCAGGAATTTGAAGCCCTTTATGGTATCACTGTGAACTACGTCCGTATGTCATCCGGCGAAGCGCTGGCCCGTATCGAGGCTGAAAAGGATGCCCCCACGTTTGATATCTGGTGGGGAGGCCCCATCGACAGCTTTGTGGCTGCCAAGGAAAAGGGCTTGCTTGAAGCATACGATTCCCCCAACTATGGAAACATCCGTGACCCAGAATTGATGAAGGATGTGGACAATCAATGGGTGGGTGTGTACGTAGGCTCACTTGGTTTTGCCACCAACAAGAACTGGCTGGCGGAGAATCCTGGCGTTGCCGCACCGACATCCTGGGATGACCTGCTTAAGCCTGAATTCACCGGTCAGATCATGGTCGCACACCCGTCAACCTCCGGTACTTCGTATACAGCTTTGGCTACCATTCTCCAGATCCGTGGTGAGGAAGCTGGTTGGGAATACATAAAGCAATACGCTGGCCAGATCGCCCAATTCACGAAAAGTGGAGCCGCGCCTGCCAAGTTTGTTTGCCAGGGTGAAGCTGCTGTCGCGATCGTCTTCTCACACGACATTGTAAACGAGATCGAGAACAACAGCTGCCCGCTAGAACTCACCTTCCCCGCCGAGGGAACCGGGTATGAAATTGGCGGCATGGGCATCCTCAAAGGTGCCAAGAACATCCAGGCAGCCAAGCTGTGGTTTGACTGGGCGATCTCACCTGAAGGTCAGTCGCTTGGACCGAAATACCACGCTTACCAGGCACCTACGATCAATGGAGTCGAGCTGTCGCACCCCGAGCTGCTGGAAGTCAACCTGATCGATTATGATTTCCTATGGGCTGGAACAAACAAGACCGCTTTTGTGGATAAATTCACCAACGAAATCGCCAACGCCGAAAATTTGAAACAATAGGTTGTAACATCTTTACACTGGGCGGCGCAAGCCGCCCAGTGTTTAAAGCGAGGAGGATTATGCAGACCCGTTCGAAAAGTCCAGATTCTCCAGCATCAGGGGGCTTAATCAGGCGCATTCGTGAGTTTTCACTGATCGGGCGCGACCCGATCCTCTTCATGAGCCTGCTGCTTTCAGGTATCTTCATTTTTATTTTTGTTTTCTACCCACTATACAAATCCATATCTGGCGGGTTCATTTCAAAGGAAGGGGCTTTTGACCTGACCTACTTCGCCCGCTATTTTGATGATTATTACGGACCCGGTCTGCGTAAAGCATTTACTGACACCATGTTAATGGGGCTGCTCACAGCAGCTTCTGGTACATTGGTTGGTTTTATATTCGCTTACGCGGTGGTGCGTTGCAACATTCCCGGCAAGAAGATCGTTCATTGGCTTGCCCTGGTGCCGACAGTCTCTCCACCTTTTGCCCTGGCATTAAGCATGATCTTATTGTTTGGCCGCAGTGGGTTGATCACCAAGCAATTATTGGGGATTGAGTGGGTGAAGGGCATGAACGACATTTATGGTTTGGATGGGCTTGTTATCGTTCAAACCATCACCTTCTTTTCGGTTTCTTACCTGATGCTTAAAGCCATGCTGGAACGGTTGAACCCGGCCATGGAAGAGGCTGCTGCCAGCCTTGGGGCAGGGCGCTTTTATCTATTCCGAACCATTACACTGCCGCTCCTGATCCCGGGCATTGCCGGGTCCTTTCTGCTCTTATTCGTGGAGTCTCTTGCAGACCTTGGTAACCCGCTTTTTATCGCCGGGAACAAGACGGTACTATCCACCCAAATTTACCTGGCGGTTATTGGAGAATACAACTACCAGAAAGCCTCAGCGTTATCTCTTGTTTTGATTATTCCAACGCTGATCATTTTTCTGGTACAGCGGTATTACGTTAACCGCCGCACTTACATATCTGTCACTGGCAAACCAGCTGGTTCACAGATTATGGAAAAAGATCCCATTATCCGTTGGATCATAAATGGCATCACTTATCTTATCATCGCGTTCATTTTGCTGCTTTACGCCACGATCATATACGGATCCTTCAGCACCGCGTGGGGGATCGATTTCACCCCGACATTAAAACACTGGAACATGACCATTACGCGGGGTGTTGAGGCGATTCTCGATACCACCTTCCTGAGTCTGCTGGCGACGCCTGTCGCCGCGATCCTGGGTATGATCATCGCCTGGCTGGTGGTGAGGAAGAAATTTACCGGCAAAGACGTGCTGGATTTCACCTCCAACCTGGGCGGCGCAGTCCCGGGAACGATTCTTGGCATCGGTTTTGTTATGGCATTTAATAAGCCGCCCATCGCGCTTGCGATCGCAATCTACGCCATTATGGCGCTGTTTTTTGCATCCGTGGTTGGTAAGAAGGGGGGCGAGAGGATCCTGATCCTCGCGGTAGGAACGGCAGCGGGTGTGTTCTTAACAAAAGTCGAACCCCGGGCGATGTTTTTTTATCTCGGGGGTATGTACATCATTATCGGACTGCTCCTGTTGCTCAGCCGGCGAAGGATCGGCGGTTCCATGGCAGCCATCCTGATCGGGCTTTACATC
>CAYYBP010000054.1:0-13580 GCA_964470275.1 uncultured Anaerolinea sp.
CTGTGCTTCAAAAGGCCGGATGCCGCAATGATCTGCCTTAACTCCTGCAGGGATTTTCCGGTTTTGGACTCAATGTTCCTTAATTGCGTGGCGCGTGCTTTATCTAATGAATCCATTGTGTCCTCCTCATCATTTTTTCGATTGTAATCTACTCCAAGACCCGGGTCTTCATCTCATTCCACTACCGCGGCCGATCGAATGATCTCTTCGCATAACGCAAGGTCGCCATCCCCAAACAACTGCAGGTAATCATCGCCCGCGTTTGTGAAGGCGAACAGCGCTTTTTCGTCCCCAGTCGTTTCCACGGTAAAGATGTTGACAAGGCGCGTATCGAAAAGGGTGAACTGATCTTCGCCTGACACCTTGAACCCTGATGCCTCCCAGGCGGTCTTGCGCTGAGCGATGTAGGCATCCAGGTCGTTCTTCGGATCCCAGGTGTAGGTGGTCAGGATAATGCGCGCGCCGCCCGCAGCTACCTGTTCCAATGACGATCCGGGTGAGAGCAGCGCAGCCTGGGCGCCGCGTTCGCCGATCCGTTCACGGGGCGAGATGGTCCAGTCCGAAGGGTATGCCAGTTGAATCCCGGCGCTCTCCTCCTGGTAGAAAGCCGGGGAGAAGGAAAATTGCTGGGTGGGGACAGCGGTTGGCTGGGGCTGATCTGGCTGGCTGGTTTCAGGCGCAGCGGTCGCGACCGGAACCCCCGGTTGGGTCGACTGAGCTTCAGCCACAAGAGTTGGCGTTCCATTTGGCACATTGCATGCAGCGAGAATCAATACGCTTGCGCTAATCGTGAGAAATACCATTATTGTCTTTTTCATTTTGCCTCCTACTGTTTAGAAAAAAGACGCCGTTCTGATCGTCCTGGTTCCATAATATTATGACTAATATTCTACAATTTATCAAGTTAAGAAAAATCACACAATATTTCGCATCTGTCCTCGGACGCTTAAGGCTATAATCCAGCATGGAGATGATCACATGTCCCATACCCGCTTAGATCGACTTTTTCAACTGATGGATGAGACCAGCATACGCACCCTGGCACTAAACCCGGGGCCGACCCTGGCTTATCTGACCGGGCTGCATTTTCACCTGATGGAGCGCCCGACGGTGCTCTTCCTTGCAATCGACCGCGAACCCGCCCTGGTACTGCCAGCGCTGGAGATGGTCAAACTCGAATCCGCGGCCTTTAATCTCCAGGCATTCCCGTTTGGGGACGACCCGGCAACCTGGACGGCGGTATTCAAACAGGTCAGTGCTGCCCTGCAGCTGGATAACAGCCAGATCGCAGTCGAGCCCACCCGCCTGCGTTACCTTGAGATGGGTTTTCTGCAGTCCGCCGCGCCGGGCGTGACGTTCACCTCCGCGGCGCCCGCCCTGGAAGGGTTGCGCGTCATCAAGGATGCGCAGGAAATCAATGAAATGCGGCGCGCCGTTTGTATCGCGCAGGACGCTCTCTCAGCGACCCTCCCGGCGGTCAAACCTGGAGCGACAGAGAAAGAGATCGCCGCGGAACTGACGATCCAGTTGTTCCGGCATGGCTCCGACCCGGAGCTGCCATTTTCACCGATCGTGGCGGGCGGGGCAAATACCGCCAATCCGCACGCCACCCCGACCGACCGCCCGCTGCAGGCGGGGGATCTGCTGGTGATCGACTGGGGAGCACGGTTAAACGGCTACTGCTCCGACCTGACCCGCACATTCGCGATCGGAGCTGTTCCGAAAGACATGGAAACCATCCACCAGGTCGTGCAGCGCGCCAACGCCGCCGGACGACAGGCCGGCAAACCAGGCGCGGCCGCGGGAGTGGTGGACCAGGCAGCGCGTAAAGTGATCGACGATGCCGGCTACGGGGAATTCTTCACCCACCGCACCGGGCACGGGCTGGGACTGGAAGACCACGAGACCCCGTACATCTTCGGCAATAACCCCCAGGTGCTGCAAGCGGGGATGACTTACACCGTGGAACCCGGCATCTACCTCCCCGGCATCGGTGGGGTGAGAATCGAAGACAACATGGCAGTCACCACAGACGGTACAGAATCCTTGAGCGATTTCCCCAGGGAATTGATGCGTTTATAATTGAAAATCTGAAACCGCTGGAGTAATAGACAAATGAAAACACTGACGATGCAAACTGCGGAACCCTTTTTTATCCCGGGCGGCAAGACCGGGTGCCTGTTGATCCACGGGTTTACCGGCACCCCCAAGGAAATGAGAATGCTGGGGGATTTCCTCGCGGCCGAGGGCTACACGGTATTAGCGCCGCGTCTCTTTGGCCACGCCACCGCGCCGGCTGACATGGCAAGGGCGCGCTGGGCGGATTGGGTGGCTTCGGTGGAAGACGGCATGAATCTTCTCAAGGGATGCACGGACAAGCAGTTCGTCATGGGATTGTCGATGGGCGGAGTGCTGGCGCTGATCGCCGCGGCGCGGTTCAACTTCGAGGGTGTGGTCACTTTCTCTGCCCCCTGCGCACTGCCGCGCGACCCGCGCAGTTTTCTTCTGCCACTGATCGGGCACGCCAATCTGCACATTGCCAAGGGGGAACCAGACTGGCGCAACCAGGACGCCGCCCGTGATCATAAGGATTATCCCTTCTACCCCAGCCGGGCCATCCTGGAACTCGGCGCCCTCCTCAAGGAGATGCGCTCTGAGTTGGGCAGCGTCACGATCCCGGCCTTGCTGGTTCAATCGAAGGCCGACAGGGGCATCCCGGCTGAAAGCCTCGACACCCTGTACAGAGACATCGCATCCGCTGAAAAACAATCCTTCTGGGTGGAAAACAGCGGGCATGTGATCATCCGTGAACCGGAACGCGAGAAGATCTTTCACAAGGTGGCCAAGTTTATACTTGGAGTGTTGGACCGCGCATGAACCGCAACCTGGTTCTCGTGGCGGTGTCGCTCTTCACCTGGGGCGTGGGTGAGGGGTTATTCATATACTTTCAACCGCTATACCTGCAGGAATGGGGCGCTGACCCGCTGATGATCGGGGCGGTGTTCGGCGCGATGGGGATCGCCATGGCGGTTTCCCAGATCCCGGCGGGTTACCTGGCGGACCGACTGGGGGCGCGTTCGTTGATGATCGCATCCTGGCTGCTGGGTACAACCGCCGCCTGGGTGATGGCACTGGCGGGTTCGCTGCCGATTTTCGTGGTCGGATTGGTGCTGTACGGGCTGACCAGTTTTGTTTTGGCGCCGATGAACAGTTACATCACCAACGTGCGCGGCAACCTGAGCGTTGGACGGGCTTTGTCCTTTTGCTCCGGGCTGTACAACCTCGGCGCCGTGCTGGGTCCGATCAGCGGCGGGTTGATCGCCGACCGGCTGGGGTTGAAACCGGTGTACATGGTCGGCGCGGTTTTCTTTGTCATCTCCACGTCGATCGTGCTCTTCACCGCGAAGAAACCCGAAACCCACCACGCGGATCTTGAATCCACGAACAGCATGGGAATCCTGAGGAACACGCGCTTCATGGCGTTTCTTGCCCTCACGCTGGTAACCTGCTTTGTGCTGTACCTGCCTCAGACGTTCACCCCGAGCTTTTTACAGAACCAGCACAACATGTCGCGCACCACGATCGGCATCCTGGGAGCCATCGGCAGCCTGGGCAACGCGGTCGCGACGCTGGCACTGGGTAATCTGAACGCGGTGGTCGGATTGCTGGTTGGCCAGGTGTGGTTGTTGGTGTTCGCGGTCATTTACTACACGGCTGACCTGCCCGCCTGGTTTGGCATCGGGTACTTCTTCATCGGCGGGTACCGCTTGATGCGCGCGATGGTGCTGGCGATTGGAAGAACGTTGGTGCACCCGCAGCAAACCGGATTGGCTTACGGGATGGTGGAAACCATGAACGCTGTCGCGGTCATATTTGCCCCGGTGCTAGCGGGTGCCATCTACCGGGTGGACCCTTACCGGGTGTACAGCGTATCCATCGCGGGTATCCTGGTGGTGTTGATCGCAAATCTCATTATCTTCGGAATCATCAGGCGGCGTAATACTCATGAATCTCAAACTTGAAACGGTCGTATCCGGACCACTCGATAACAACGCTTTCGTTCTATATGACACAGAAACGAAAAACGGCGTGATCTTTGATCCATCCTTTCAACCGGTGAGGATACTGGACCTGGTGCGGGAAAATGACCTGAGCATCACGCACATCCTGTTCACACATGGACATTTTGACCATTTTGCCGGTCTGGCCTACCTGCTTTCAAACCTCACATCTAAACCCGTGGTGGCGCTGCATCCCGCCGATCTGCAGCTCTGGCAGGAAGGCGGCGGTTCTGTCCACTTCCGTATGCCGATCTTCCCGCCGCTGGACCCTGACGTGCTGCTTGCCGACGGGCAGGAAATCCAACTGGGTGATATCGTCATTCGTGTTTTGCACACGCCGGGGCATTCCCCGGGGTCGGTGGTGTTTTACATCCCGGCGCTGCGCACCGCAATCGTTGGCGACCTGCTGTTCAAACACAGTATCGGCCGCACCGACCTGCACGGCGGCAATTTCAGCGCGCTCAAGCACAGTATACAAACCAGGATATTCGCCCTGCCACCGGAAACGATTCTGCTGCCAGGCCATGGTGAACAAACCACGGTCGGAATTGAGATGGTGGATAATCCCTTCGTTGGTCTCAATGCGAATTACAATGAGTACTGATCCACGAATGAGATGAGACCAAAACTGGTTAGACCCATTCTCCTTATTACGGCGGCATTCCTGCTCACCGCGTGTCAATTTTCGCAGCCGGCAGTGACACCCACCCTCTTGTTCCCTTCACCGACACCTTTTCAACCCCTGCCCCTGACCCCCACCAGGACCCCGACCCCGACTGACACTCCTACCACCACGCCCACGCCAACATCTACGGCCACAAGCACACCCACGGAAACGCCCACGCCAACCGATCTGCCCACCAGCAAACCGCTGCCGACTGAGCCGCCCGAGGAAGAAGAACCGACCGCCACGATCGGGGATTACGGAAGCGTGACCGTGCCGATCCTGCTGTATCATCATATTTCCGACACGGTCTCGACTGAGTACTCCGTTCACACAGACCAATTCGAAGAACAGATGAAGTGGCTCTCAGACCGGGGTTACACCTCCGTCAATATTTCGGATGTGAGCCGGGCGATCGTTGCAGGAGAGGACCTGCCGGATCGGCCGGTTGTGATCACATTCGATGACGGCTACCTGGATGTATACCAGAACGCGTACCCAATCCTGGAGAATTACGGCTTTTTCGCCACATTTTTCATCATCGGAGATACCGTGGACACCCGCGGGAACCTGAGCGCGGAGCAATTGCAGGAACTGGTGAACCACGGCTGGGAGATCGGGTGCCACAGCATGCACCACTCTTACCTGACCAGCGGTTACAACCTTGAAGAGGAAATCGTTGGATCGAAAGTACTGCTTGAATCCAAGATCGGCGACCCGGTGCAAACGTTTGCCTATCCCTATGGGCTTACGAACGCCACGGTCACCAATTATACGATCAACGCCGGTTACACTTCCGCTGTCGGGTTGGGATCGATCATGACCCACAGCACGTCAACCTTGTTCTTCCTGCACCGTAAAGAGATCAAAAGCTGGTACACCCTCGACTTTTTCGATCAATTCATGCCCTGGAAGTAAAAAAAGGCTCTCCGAGTTTGGAGAGCCTTTGATCTATCTGAATAATTTAGTTACTTGGCGAACTCGATCGCCCTGGTTTCGCGGATGACGGTAACCTTGATCTGACCGGGGTACTGCATGGTTTCCTCCACGGTCTTGGCGATATCGCGCGCCAGCCTGGTGGAAGCCAGGTCGTCGATCTCTTCCGGGCGGACGATGATCCTCACCTCGCGGCCAGCCTGGATGGCGTAGCTCTGCGCCACACCCTTGAAGGAATTGGCGATCTCCTCCAGTGCTTTGAGGCGCTTGATGTATTGCTCAAGATCTTCCCGGCGAGCACCGGGGCGCGCGCCTGAAATGGCATCCGCCGCTTCAACGATCACGGCTTCGATCGTCTCCTGCTCCACCTCGTGATGGTGAGACGCCATGGCGTTGACGACCCGCGGGTTCACGCTGTACCTGCGGGCAAAATCCGCGCCTAACTGGGCGTGGGTGCCTTCGGTATTGTGGTCCATCGCTTTACCCAGGTCGTGCAGCAAGCCGCCCGCGCGCGCAACCTCAACGTCTGCCCCCAGTTCAGCCGCGAGAACCGCCGCGAGGCGTGAAACCTCAACCGCGTGCGCGAGCTGATTCTGCCCGTAAGAGGTGCGGTATTTCAATCGACCCAGCATCTTGAGAACTTCGGGGTGCAACCCGGCCACACCGGCATCAAAAGCGGCTTCTTCACCAGCCTCGACGATGGCTTTATCCACTTCGCGTTCTTCCTCTGCCAGGATCTTCTCGATGTGGGCGGGGTGGATCCTGCCGTCGATGATCAGCCTGTCGAGCGAACGGCGCGCGATCTCGCGGCGGATGGGGTCAAAACAGGAAATGGTGACCGCTTCAGGTGTGTCATCAACGATCACGTCGACACCAGCAGCCTGTTCAAAGGCGCGGATGTTGCGGCCGTTGCGGCCCACGATGCGACCCTTCATTTCTTCATTCGGCAGTGTGACCAGCGAAGTGGATACACTCACCACGTGTTCCGACGCGACGCGCTGAATGGCATCCGTGATGATCTCTCGCGCGCGCTTGTCCCCTTCGCCGCGGGCTTCGGCTTCGATCTGCCGGATGATGCGCGCCATATCTCCGCGCGCTTCCTTCTCAGCCTCGGTCAACAAGACCTGCTTGGCATCCTCCACCGACATCTGGGCGATTCGCTGCAATTCCTCCACCTGGTCGCTGTACAGTTTTTCGACCTCATTGGCGCGCTTGTCAAGGGCGCTCTGGCGCTTGTTGAGGTTCTGCTCGCGTTGTTCCAGCCTTTCGATGCGGTTATCCAGTTCCAGGCGGCGCTTTTGCAGCCGGTCATCCTCCCTGATGATGTCCTGCCGGCGGCGGGTGATCTCAGACTCGGATTCCTGCAGGATCTTGAGGGATTTATCGCGCGCCTCAATTTCGATCGTTCGGGCATTTTCCTTGGCTTCCTGTACGATCGAATCGGCCTTTTCAGCCTGGTCTTTCTTGAATTTTGCAATGAATGCCTGGCTGATCACGTAAGCCAGGATGGCAGCGAGAATAAGGCTGCCAATGACAAAGAAAACGATGATGAGTGGTGGTAGGGGTGCTGGTGCCATTATTGTTGATCTCATATTTTTATCATCCTCAAAAATTAATTATTACCAGATTCGTTTTCGTGCTGCTGCCATAATTCTTTGACGATCGGCGCGACCGTCTGATAAGAAAACCCGCGCCGGGCAAGATGACCGCTCAGCTTTTTCGAGAAGGTCAGCCAGTCCAGCCCGCTTAGCCGGCTCGCGTAGCGCGAAGCCGCTGCCCGGGCGAGGCTCTCATCGTCCGCCATGTTTTCTACCGCCTGGTCGATCTCATCTTCAGAGATCCCCTTGCGCTTCAATTCGTAGCGGATCAAACGCCTGCTGCGGGGATGCATTTCGCTGCGGGTCTCAACCCACATCCGGGCATACTGCTCGTCCTGGACGAGCCGGGCGCTTCGCAGTTTTACGAGCACCTTATCAATCAGCTCATCAGTGAGTCCCTTGCCGGCAAGCCTGGTGCGGATTTCGTGTTCTGTCCGCTGCTTGTGGTTGATCAATGAGAGCGCGCGCTGATAAGCAGCTTCGAGCCCGTCGTCCTTGAGCAGTTGAGAGATCTTCTCGTCCGTTAGTTGGTCGCCGATTTTCAACCAGGCGGCGGTGAGTCTTGAAAGGCCGAATGCGAATTCTCCATCCAGCTCAATATTTAGCCGGTCGGGATTTCGTTTTTGAACTTTGAGCGCAGTGATCACCTTTTGCATCATTAAAAAAACAGCCTTTAACCAATCTGGTTTACAGGCTGTGCGAATGTTGCTGGAACTATTGATCCGCGAAGGATCAAGAAGCGGTAAATACTTTACGCGATTGGATGTGTAATAATTTCAGACTTCCGCGGTTTTGTCCGGGGATTCGAAATCGAAATCGATTGACAGAAATCAATTCCCGGGGAACTGTGATCAACAACGATTACACCAACGATTTCTATGACCACTTTTCTCACATGACCTTGGTTTCTAAACATCCAAACTCCGTTTGGAGTGTAAAAATACTTGCCTGACCAGTAATTCTTCGAACAGCCTAATCTACACGCAAAACATTGCGCAATGGTTTATTCTTCGACACTATTATACATGAAAATTCACTTTTCTCAAGACAAACCATGTGCACACGATGTACAAAGCTCAGGTATTAGGCAAATCATGCTAAAATTGCTCTATGCAAAGCGAGACCCCTCCACCCAAACGACCAACCGAGATCCAGCACCAGCGCGAGTTCACCTGGCAGGTTCTGATCCCGCTGCTTGCGGTCATCCTGGCTGCGCTGGCGGTCACGGTTCTTTCCATCCTGTTTGTCGGTCGTGATCCGGCGGTCAGCGCGAAATGGGCGCCAATCGCGATCATATTCCTGGTTCTGCCCTACCTTCTGGCCGGAATTGCCACGATCGCTATTCTGGTGTTGTTCTCGATCGCGGTTCAAAAGATCAGAGGAATCGTCCCCCCATACCTGGCGTTGTTTTCCATCAGACTGGACTCGATCAGTTCCTCCCTCTCAAAAATCGCAGACAGGTCGGCTGATCCATTCATCCAGCTCAACGCATGGATGGCAGGATTGGGACGATTGATCCGCTTCATATCCTCCAGAAATCACACGAACAAGGAGTAAAGATGACCCGCGACCCACAATGGAAGACTACCACCCTGCTCGTAGGCGGAGCAATCGGTCTGTTGACAGGACTGGCTGCAGCTTACCTGCTGATCAGAAACACCGATGAGAACAGCGAACCGTTGAAGCTCACTTCTGGTGAAGGCGCCAAGATCGGCATGGGTGTTGTCACATTGCTAAAAATGATCACCGACACCCTGAAAAGATGACGCTTGCTTTTTAGGCTACAATTTCACCACCCCACAGACTGCACAGAGTTAAATGCATAACCGGTTCTTACCGAAGTATGTCGTTGCCGGACAGGTCCGGAACGAGTACATTATCGATGTTTACGGAAAAGCCAGACACAACCAGATCGGCGGATCGGCGATATACGCCGCCGCCAGCCTGAGTCACTGGGACCAACCGGTGGGTTTGCTGGGGGTTATCGGAAAGGATTACCCGCCGGAACAACTCGCGCTGCTCGATGCCAAACAACTGGATACCAGGGGGATCAAGACCCTCCCTGAAAACCTTGACCTGCGCGCATTTTATTCCTATCCCGCGCCAGATATCTGCATGCGGGAAAACCCGGTCGCGGCGTACGCGGCCAATTCACTTTCCTTTCCAAAGGAATTGATCGGGTACACGGATGATCTTGATGAGACCCTTTCTTCGAAAAACACACTGATTTCCCGGCTTTTATTGGAGGAGATCCCACAGGATTACCTGGATGCCCCGGCTGCCCACATCTGCCCATTGGACCACACCTGCCAACTGCAATTGACGACGCTTTTCCAGCTGGGCTCGGTGCGCACCATCACCCTGCAACCTCACCCGGCATCCATGGTGCCGGAAAACTGGGGCACAATCACGGTGCTGGCGAAGGATATCCACACGATCATCACGAGGGAACAGGATCTACGCGCTTTGTTCCGCCAACGCGCCAATGACATCTGGGAAATGATGGAAGACCTGTGCAGTTATGGTTGTTCGCACGTGGTAGTGAAGATCTCATCAAGCGGATATTATTACTATGATTCACAGCTCAAATCCCGCTATCAAATCCCGGATTACCCGGGGAAATGCACCGACCCCACCGGAGAACTTGACGCGTTCTGCGGAGCCTATCTTGCCGGGTATATGACCACATACGACGGGTTGCACGCGGCGGTTCTTGGCAGTGTGGCGGTTTCCATCAACCGCGAAACGAGCGGCCCATTTTCCATCGAACACAGCCTGCCGGGTCTGGATCAAGCCCGTTTCGCGATGCTCGAACAGATGGTCACCCGTTATTGATCCTGACTAAATTGTGTAACCCGCGTTAATCTACTATACTCAGAACAGAATACAAATTTCATCTTCCGTGAGGTTCCCATGGAAATCTTAACCCAGTTCGAAATCCCGTTTACGCTGTTTCTGCAGTCTCTCGGCAGCTGGCTGGAATACCCCATGCAAGCTTTTACCTTCCTGGGGAACGAGTTGTTCTTCCTCCTGGTCATGCCGGCGATTTATTGGGCGATAGACCCTCAAATCGGTTTCAGGACAGGCATGATGTTGATCTTGAGCGGCGGGATCAATTCGTTCTTCAAGTTCCTGTTTCACAGCCCCCGCCCATTTTGGGTCGATGAGAGAGTGACCGCGTACAGCTCTGAAACGGGGTTTGGTTTGCCGTCCGGCCACTCACAGAACTCCGCTGCCATCTGGGGGATCATCGCCGCCAGCTTGAAGAAAAAATGGGCAACCATCGTGATCGCGCTTCTCGTATTCTTCATCGGCATCTCGCGCATTTACCTGGGCGTTCATTTTCTCAGGGATGTCTTGAGCGGGTGGTTGATCGGGGTGCTCCTTGTGGTGATCTACATGAAGCTTGAAACGCCGGTCTCCAGCTGGCTGCAAAAGAAAACCCTCATTTACCAGGTGTTGTTGGGATTTTTACTTTCGCTGCTGCTCATCGGGCTCGGCCTGCTGGGGCAGACAACTTCTCGGACCTTCAGTGTGCCGCCCGCCTGGATTCAGACAGCCGTCAGCTCCGGAGCTGATGCGCCTGATCCTTACAACATCGAAGGCGTGATCACGATCGCAGGAGTCGCCCTGGGTTTCACGGCGGGTTACGCCTGGTATCGCGCCAGGTTTGGGACCTACACGGTCAAATGCGCATCAAGCAAACGCATCCTGCGGTATGTGATCGGGCTGGTGGGTATCGTCGTATTGTATTTTGGATTAAAGCTGGTCTTCCCGGAAGAACCGTTCATACTGGGAATGATCCTGCGTTACATCCGCTACGCTTTAATTGGATTCTGGGTCACCGCGCTTGCCCCGCTCGCGTTTCGGGCGCTGCATCTTGATCGATAACGATTGAGAAGCTCAGAAACACCTGAGGCGAAAAGTTAAAAAACTCTTTATAATCATTGTGAAAATAAAAGGAGGTCGTGAATGAAAAGCATTGAAAGGTTTCTTGGTGGATTCGTCATCGGCGGGATTCTTGGAAGTCTGCTCGCCCTGCTTCTTACCCCTGCCTCTGGCAGCGATGTACGCAGAAGAGTGAAAGATAATATTCTTTACGTGAAAAGCGAAGTTCAAATCGCGGCCAAAGAACGCAGCGAGGAACTAAAGAAGGAACTGGCGCGCCTGCAGCAAAAAGCCTAACCCCCAGCACGCAAATGAGTGAACCAGGCTACCCCTGGTTCACTCTTGTTTTAAGTGGATCAAATAAGATGCCGGTTGGCGGGTAAAACGCGTTGAGCCGCTGACCACCAGCGTGTATTTCTGGCCCCTGGGGAGCGGCGGCAGGGTAATATCGAGGCTTTCCCCGTCCGTCAAAACATATTTTTGAACCGGCTGCGGATCACCCGGGTTGAGGATGGAGACCATGAAGGATTGGGGGATCAAATTGTCGATCCGCACAAATCCCTCCGCCAGCCATCCGCCATCATCATCGTTGAAATCAGCGGCATAATCAATGGCACTTACAGCCACGTCGTCGATCACAAAACCTTCGCCGTTCACGGCCGCGTCGGTGATGTACTCAAAGCTCAAGGTCACCTTCGAGCCCGCGTATTTTGACAGGTCCACATCCTCAGTGATCCAGCCCCGCGAAGTATCGTTGTAGCCGCACCCGTAACTGTTGCCGGACGGGTCATAGGACGTGCAGGAAGGCGTGTTGACAATCTCCCATTTCTGCCCATCAGTCGAGGCAAGCAGGTACACATAGTCATAATCTGTTTCCAGGTCATACCATGTTCGATAGGATAGCGTGATCGGACCACTCACCTGGGAAAAGTCGAATTCACGGCTGAGCTTCATGACCGATGTATCCGCCCGGTTGGACCACATAAACCTGCCATCGCTGGATGGAAGCGGGAGAACAGAAACTGATGAGGCGCCTGAGAATTGCAGGTCGACAGACCCGCCTTCGCAGTCAAGTTCGATGTAATCGACGCCGTACTGCTTCACCGTGCGATTGAGATCGACGTTCGCACATTGGGTGACGGTCTCGGTCGTGCGGGCGGTCGGCGCGGAAGAATAAATATGATAGGCATAGCGGCCGTCGCCGATCGAAGGATCGTTGAAATAATTGGCGATCGTCCAATCGACGAAGAAATCATCCGCCGTGATCAATTTGCCCGTGGCGGGATCAGTAACCTGGTCACGGGTTAAGATCTCGTCAATACTGGTGAACCCGTTTAATTGGCTGGCGACCACGGCCTTGGTGAAATCATCGCCAAAGCGGTCGAGCATATACGCAACATAGAGGAAACTGGCACCGTAGTGCGGGTAATCGCTCTCATCGCCGACTGACCAGGTGTTTAACTGAATATCCGTATCATATGTATAGGAGCTGTCAAAACCGCCGGTATCATAACCATTTAACAAGGTCGCCAGCTCTGAAAACCCCTCGTTGATCCAGAGTTCCTCGTTGGGATCATGAAACCCATGGATCAGGTGTTGAAATTCGTGCGCCATGACACTAAGGGTGTATTCGTCCCACAGGTCCAATACATCCGAATTCATGTAGAACATTTCGTGAGTGTTGGAATACTTATGCGCCAGCGGTATCACGCCATCTGAGGGAGCGTGATATCCAGCCAGGTCGAATCCCATATCTTTACCAAAGAATATGTACAGGTGGGGATCGTTATCCACCCCGGGGATCCACTCCTTGCCGAAAAATTCCTGGTTGGTCGGGTAGATCTTATCGGAGAAGGTCTTCATCACCTGCCTCAAATCCGCATCGTCCAGTTCAATGCCCTCCTGCGCCCAAAAATAGACCGTGTCTGATTTGTAGCGCAAGACCGCGGTGACGGATTCGGTCTGGTTCGTGTCGACATTGAGCTTGTAGAAGTCCAATTTATCGCCCAGCTGGTATTCAGGCGGAACGGAAGACAACTGGCTTGGGATGGCAACCTTGCCCTCGTAACGCTCGGCCAGGTAGATCAGGTCGGCGCTGGGGATAAAGGCGGATTCGAGTGTCGAGAGCGTATCAGTATCCACCTGCACCTGGGTAGGCCTGGGTGTAGACGCAAGGGTCTCAGTGGTTGGCGCAGGCACGATCACCACCTCGGTCGGCGGGACGCTGGTCAGAGTCGGTTCTCTGAAGAACGTGGAATTCGTTATGAGCAGTAAAGAACCGCCGCAGGCCGCAAGAATGCAGCACAGCACAACCAAAACGACGAGGAAAACAAGCAAAATTGTTTTTTCAGATTTGTCCATTCACTCCACCATTATTCGCTACCGGTAAATACCATCTCCATCCCGCGGTCACAAGCCCCATGCTAAACCAGA
>CAYYBP010000055.1:0-12968 GCA_964470275.1 uncultured Anaerolinea sp.
CCGGCGGACAGATCTACTCCGGGTTGGCCATATACGACACGATGAAGATGATCCCCAACAAGATCAGCACAGTCGCCGTGGGCGTCACCGCGTCATTTGGCACGGTGCTGCTCGCCGCAGGCACCAAAGGCAAGCGCTACGCCCTGCCCCACGCCACGATCCACATGCACCAGCCGCTCGGTGGCGCGGAAGGCCAGGCATCCGACATTGAGATTCAGGCGCGCGAGATCCTGAGGCTGAAAGCCAGGTTGATGAACATACTGGCAGAATCGACCGGCAAAAAGCTCGAGGATATTGAGCACGACACCGACCGCAACTTCTACCTCGACGCTCAGCAGGCCGTTGATTATGGCATTGTCGACCAGGTGCTGACACCTCCGGAACATTAACTCAGGCAGCAATCAGCGAGCCGGGTGGCAGGTGTGCTATCCGGCTCGTTTAATGAGGACTTATGGACATCGAAAAATTACACGCAATCCAGGCGGTCATACTCGACATGGATGGGGTCTTATGGCGGGAATCCGAGCCGATCGGCGACCTGCCGGATATATTCAGGAAGCTAAACGCCCTGAACATCAAGGTCATGCTGGCGACCAACAACGCCACCCGCACCCCATCCCAATACATGGAAAAATTGGCCTGCTTTGGCGTGGAGATCCGCACTGATCAGATCATCAATTCCTCCATGGCAGTTGCCTACCTGCTAAAAAAGCGCTTCCCAGAAGGCGGACCCGTGTACATCGTTGGGGAAAGTGGACTCACCCAGGCATTGGAAGAAGCAGGATTCCACCCATCGAAAACAGATTGCCTGGCTGTCATCGCAAGCATGGACCGCAACATCAATTTCGAAAAGCTCAAGCAAGCGACATTGATCGTGAGAAGCGGCGTGCCGTTTTACGGCACCAACCCGGATAAAACCTACCCCACACCCAAAGGGTTGATCCCCGGCGCCGGTGCCATCATTGGTGCGCTGGAGATTGCCTGCGGACAGAACGCCATCATCGCCGGCAAGCCGAACCCCACCCTGTACGAGTTCGCGCTGGAAAGGCTCGGAACGCCTGCGCAGGCCACCCTAGTGGTGGGCGACCGCCTCGAAACCGATATCCTGGGCGCGCAACAACTCGGCTGCCCGTCCGCACTGGTGCTCACCGGGATTGCCACCCGCGAAGAGGCGAACCAGCACCAACCGCCTGTGGAGTATATTTTTAACTCGCTCGCAGAACTGGTCGATACCATCCATGCCGGATAAACCCCTGTTTTTTGATCTTGATCAACCCCAATTGAGGGAATACTTCCAGTCGATCAGTGAACCGGGCTACCGGGTTGACCAGGTCTGGCAGGCGTTCTACAAGAACCTGGTAAGCGCGCCTGCGGAGATCTCGGCCATACCCAAAGCGCTGCGCGAAAAACTACAGATTGACTTTGATTTTCAGCACCTCACACCAAGCGACCGCCTCAAATCCAGTGATGGCGAGACGATGAAAACCCTCTTCGCACTGCCGGATGGTCTGAAGATTGAAACCGTTTACATGCGTTACGAGGAGCGGCAGAGCATCTGTGTCTCCACCCAGGCCGGCTGCGCGATGGGATGCGTCTTCTGTGCCACTGGTCAGATGGGATTTCAGCGCAATCTCACCTCCGGCGAGATCGTGGAGCAGGTGCTGCACTTCGCGCGGGAGCTGGTAGCAATCGATCAGAAGGTGACCAACATCGTGCTGATGGGCATGGGTGAGCCTTTTCACAACTACGACTCGGTCATGGCAGCCATCCACAGGTTGAACGACCCTGAGGGCATGAACCTGGGGATGCGCCGGTTCACCATTTCCACGGTGGGCATCGTCCCGATGATCCTGCGATTCGCCGCCGAAGACTTGCAGGTGAACCTTGCCATCAGCCTGCATGCCGCCAACGATGGTCTGCGTTCTACCCTGCTGCCGGTGAACAAAAAGTACCCGCTAAATGAGCTGCTGGATGGCTGCAGGGAGTACATCCGCGCGACAAACCGCCGGATTACATTTGAATGGGCATTGATCCAGGGAATCAACGATTCCACGCTGGACGCGCTAGAGTTGAGCCGGCTGGTGAAAGGGCTGCTGTGTCATGTCAACCTGATCCCGCTCAATCCAACTCATGCATACCCGGGCATGGCTACCACGCGCGAGCGCGCTCTGGAATTCAAAGGCATCCTGGATGAAGGCGGCATACCCTGCACCATCCGTCTGCGTCGGGGAATCGACATCCAGGCGGGATGCGGCCAGCTCGCCGCCAGGAACGACTGAGGGTGGCACACAGACCTCCCGGTCGCGCATGTTATAATCCACATCCATGAGTGCTATGTTTTCAAAATGGCGTGAAAGCCTGGAACGAACCAGAAAAGCCACCTTCGGGCGGATCGTTACCGTCTTTGGCGGATCAGAGATCAACCAGGAAACCTGGGATGAGCTGGAAGCCCTGCTTATCCAATCTGACGTGGGTATTGCCACCACGCAATCTGTCATAGACCGTATGCAGAAAGACATAAAAGAGCAAGGAATCACCCGCACGGATGAGTTTCAGACTGTTTTGGAGGCCGCCCTGCTCGACCACCTCCTCCCTCCGGTCAAACTGAACCTTGACGCGCAAAAACCCTCC
This sequence comes from uncultured Anaerolinea sp., assembly GCA_964470275.1. Lineage (GTDB taxonomy): Bacteria > Chloroflexota > Anaerolineae > Anaerolineales > Anaerolineaceae > UBA6107. The sequence goes on from CAYYBP010000055.1 coordinate 2,632, forward strand.
GTAGTTCTGCTGGTCGGTGTGAATGGTTCGGGGAAAACCACCACAGCGGCCAAACTTGGCTTTATCTACGCGAAGGATCATAAAAAAGTGCTGTTAGCTGCAGCTGATACGTACCGGGCTGCCGCGATCGACCAGTTACAGGCCTGGGGAGACCGCCTCGGTCTGCCGGTCGTTGCCGGCCAACCCGATAGCGACCCGGGCGCGGTCGCCTATGACGCGGTGCAAGCCGCGATTGCCCGCAATTCAGACATCGTCCTGATCGACACGGCCGGCAGGTTGCATACGCGCTACAACCTGATGGAAGAACTTAAAAAAGTCCACCGGGTGGTTGGCAAAGCCCTCCCAGGAGCGCCGCACGCCGTTCTGCTGGTTTTAGACGCCACCACCGGACAAAATGCCCTTCACCAGGCGCGCGCCTTTCAGCAGGCGGTGAACGCCGATGGCGTGATCCTCACCAAGCTGGATTCATCCGCGCGCGGCGGCATGGCATTTGCCATTCAAAAGGAATTGGGGCTGCCCATCTATTACGCCGGCCTGGGAGAAAAACCCGAAGATCTGCAGCCATTCGACCGGTCCGAATTTGTGAAAAGTATTCTCAATTAGACTCTTGAGGAAGTATGGACGATATCATCTCCACATTGCAAACCAGTTTAGCCTCAATCCACTCCCTCTTGGAGCGTCTTTGACCTGCCTCAAAAAGAAATCCAACTGGCTGAGCTGACAAAACAGAGCGAAGATCCTGAGATCTGGAACAATCCCCAACAAGCCCGTGTGTTGATGAAAAACATCGTGGACCTGCGCGAGGAGATTTCCACCTGGAAAACGCTGGAAAAGCGCGCCTTGGATTCAATTGAACTCGCGCAAATGGGCGACGATTCGCTCAGACCCGAACTTGAAGGCGAGCTCGCGTCCATCCAGGTACAACTATCCCAACTCGAACTGGCAACCCTCCTGGGCGGAAAATATGACCGCGGCAACGCCGTTTTAACCATCAATACAGGCGAAGGCGGCACGGACGCGCAGGATTGGGCCGCCATGTTGGAGCGGATGTACCTGCGCTGGTGCGAGCGCAGAGGGTACGCGACCGAGATCCTCGACCAGACCGAGGGCGAAGAAGCCGGCATCAAGACGGTTTCGATCGCAGTGACCGGACCTTACGCCTACGGGTATCTGCGCGCGGAAAAAGGCGTCCACCGCCTGGTGCGACTCTCGCCATATGATTCAGCCCACCGCCGGCATACGTCCTTCGCGCAGGTAGAAGTGCTGCCGGAGGCTTCGCAGGAAGATCCATCTGTTGACATCAACCCCGAGGATTTGAAGATCGATATCTACAAATCTTCAGGCGCCGGCGGGCAGAATGTGCAGAAGAACGCCACCGCGGTGCGCATCACCCATCTGCCCACTGGACTGGTCGTATCGTGCCAGAATGAACGCTCGCAGATGCAGAACCGCGAAAATGCCATGCGGGTGCTGCGGGCGCGCCTGCTTGACCTGGCGCAGATCGCAGCCGACAAACATCTCTCCGACCTCAGGGGTGTGTATCAAAAAGCCGAATGGGGAAGCCAGATTCGCTCTTACGTCCTGCACCCCTACCAGATGGTGAAGGACCACCGCACCAATTACGAAGTAGGCAATTCAATGGCAGTGCTGGACGGCGACCTGGACGCCTTCATCGAAGCTTATCTGCGGATGAAGAAAGAGTAATCTATTAACATTAATAGCGAAAACTGGTCATTTGACTGGTTTTTTATTAGTTAATCTAGCGACCTGGCTAGTTCCAACAGATGGACGTCAAGTTCCTTGCGGGTGGTCACCACCTTTGATAGCGGTGTGGCCACGGTTTCCCCTTTCACCTCGCCCATCAACACACCAAATTTGCCCTTCAACACTTGGTTGACGGCTGCCTGCCCGAGCCGGCTCGCCAGGATGCGGTCCGCGGCGTTGGGGCTGCCGCCCCGCTGCACGTGCCCGAGGATGGTTGACCGCAGATCAAAACCCAGCCGCTCCTTGTGCTTCTCAAAATATCGGCTGAGCCCTTCAGCGTTATACTGGGCGCCTTCCGCGACCACGATGATGGCGTGCGCTTTTCCCCTCTCGTACGCCGAGGTGAGGATCTCAGCGATCTTCTCGGGATCCGTATCCACCTCCGGTAGGACGACATGTTCAGCGCCGCCTGCGATGGCAGCCATCAGCGCAAGATAGCCGCAATCGCGCCCCATCACTTCCACAAGGAAAGCCCTCTGGTGAGAAGACGCGGTGACCTTGAGCCGGTCAATGGCTTCGAGCGAGATATTCAGGGCAGTGTCCACGCCAATAGTGATATCGCTGCCGTAAAGGTCATTATCGATGGTTGAGGCAATGCCCACTACCGGGAAACCCAATTTATGAAGCGCGTAGGTTCCCTTTTGCGACCCGTTGCCGCCGATGACAATCAGCGCCTCGATGCCCTCTTCGTTGAGCGACCGAATAGCCTTGATTTGTCCCTTTTCGGTCATGAACTCCTGTGACCGGGCGCTTCCCAATATCGTTCCGCCGCGCTGCAGGATACCGCCAACATCCCGCGTGCCGAGCGGTAGGAAGATATCGTTGATCAACCCCTCGTACCCGTTCCTGACACCAAATACCTCCAGGTTATTCACTACACCCGTTCGCACAACGGCGCGGATGGCCGCGTTCATGCCCGGGGCATCTCCACCGCTGGTTAACACCGCGATTCGTTTCATTCCATCCTCCGTAATTCCGCTCTAATTCTATCATTCAGATGTGACAGCTCATCACTAATTTCCTGCCTTTCATCAGTACGTGCCGTTTTCCCGTTTTTGATACAATAGCTGTATCATAAGCATTCGATCAAAAAAACAGGAACTCCACCGAGGCTGATGAATGTCCAATTATCGGATTAAGAAACACCCGATCCTGAAAGTACCTCAAACGGAAGAAATCGAATTCACCTGGCAGGGAAACCCGCTGAAAGCCCAAAAAGGCGAGACAATCGCCGCAGCGCTATTTGCCAACGGCATCCATGTATTCGGCTATCACCATAAAGATCACTCCCCGCTGGGGATCTTTTGCGCGAACGGTCAATGCGCGCAGTGCATGGTGGTCGCCAATGGCAAGCCAGTCAAATCGTGCATGGAACCCGTCACGGCTGGCATGCAGGTGATTCCAAATGAAGGGCATCCGGTGCTGCCTGCGGTGGTAGATACGCCAAAACTTCAGCCGATCAAAGAGGTTGAGATTCCCGTTCTGATCATCGGCGGCGGTCCCGCCGGGCTTTCAGCCGCGATCGAACTGGGGAAGCTCGGCGTGGATGTGATCCTGGTGGATGATAAACAGCGCCTGGGCGGCAAGCTGGTACTTCAAACCCACCGCTTCTTTGGTTCAACCGAGGCGGTCTTTGCCGGTACCCGGGGAATCGATATCGCGTCCAGGCTCGAAAAATCAATCCGCTCGCTGCCATCGATCCAGGTTTGGACGAATAGCACCTGCCTGGCTGTTTATAGTGATAAAAAGGTCGGGATTCTGAAGAATGGCAAGAAATATTTGTTGGTCACCCCGCGAGTCGTCCTGGTCGCGACAGGCGCACGCGAGAAATTCCTGGCGTTCAAGGGCAACACGCTGCCAGGGGTGTACGGAGCCGGAGCTTTTCAAACCCTGGTCAACCGCGACCTGGTCATTCCATCTGAAAAACTCTTTATTGTCGGCGGTGGAAATGTCGGCCTGATCGCAGGGTATCATGCCTTGCAGGCAGGCATCGGGGTGGTGGGGTTGGTGGAAGCGTTGCCCAAATGCGGTGGGTACAAAGTGCATAAAGACAAACTGGTGCGCATGGGCGTGCCGATCTATACCTCTCACACCATTCTCTCCGCCAATGGCGATGACAGGGTGGAATCCGTCACGATTGCGAGGATCGATGAAAATTTTAGACCCATCCCCGGTTCCGAGCAATCCTACGCCTGTGATTCCATTCTGATCGCCGTCGGGTTGGATCCGGTCAACGAATTCTTCCAAAAAGCGCTGGATTTTCGCATTCCCGCCTTCGTTGCCGGAGACGCGGAGGAGATCGCGGAAGCCTCCGCCGCCATCTTCAGCGGCAAGATTAAAGGGCTGGAGATCGCGAAGACGCTAGGGTTGGACGTCGGCGAGGTACCTCAAGCCTGGTACCGCACGGGCGAAATCTTGAAATCAAAACCCGGGAATGTGTTTTCTGAAGTGATCCCCGAACTGCCCGCCGGCGTCATGCCGGTTTTCCACTGCAACCAGGAAATCCCATGCGACCCGTGTTCTGCCTTATGCCCGCACGGGTTGATCGTGTTAGACAGCAAGGACATCCGGTCAATTCCGACCTTTATCGGGAATAACTACTGCTGCGAGGCGTGTGAAATGTGCGTGGCGGGGTGTCCCGGGCTGGCGATCACCCTGGTGGATTACCGCACCAACCCCGAAAGACCGGTCATATCGATCCCTTACGAATTCCCGGATGAGATCATCAACAAATCCGACCCGGTGACAATACTCGACACGGAAGGCAACCCGCTTGGAAATGCCGAGATATTTGACATCCACACCATTCCCACCAGCGATCGGACCAGGGTCATCCAGGTTGAGACCTCGAAGGAACTCGCCCCACATGTCGCCGGCATCCGCATCCAGAAATCAGACATCACACAGCCGATGTTTCAATATGTTGGCCACGTGGCGGATGATACGATCGTCTGCCGCTGCGAACACGTGACAGCCGGCGAGATACGTGACCTGATCCAGAAGGGATACCGGGATATCAACGAGATCAAGACCGTCACCCGGGCATGCATGGGCGCCTGCGGGGCAAAAACATGTTCACCAATGATCCAGCGTTTGTTCGCGGAACAGGGAGTGCCTTATAACGAGGTCACCGGTCCTTCGCGCCGTCCTGTGTTCGTTGAGGTCGCGTTAGGAACCTTCGCTGGAGAAGAGACCGGGGGTGAAGACAATGAGTAATCAAAATACCTTTGATGCGATCATTATCGGCGCCGGCTCGTTGGGGACACCCACCGCCTTTTACCTCGCCAAATCCGGGCTCAAAGTGCTTGTGCTGGAATCGGTGCCCAGTGTTGGGCAGGGATCCAACAAGCGCGCGATCGGCGGCATCCGGGCGACACATTCAGACCCGGCCAAAATTCGATTATGCCTGCGCAGCATCGAAATCTTTTCGACCTTCAAAGAAACCTTTGGCAAAGATATCGAGTGGGACCAGTGCGGGTACACATTCGTCGCGTATTCACCACGGGAAGAAAAGATCCTCAAAGACCTGCTGGCGGTTCAAAAACCTTACGGCCTGATTAATGACTGGTACGAAAAAGATGATCTGCTAAAAATCGTCCCCGATCTCTCTACGGATGGTTTGATCGGCGGCACCTTTTCACCGAACGATGGCAGCGCATCCCCGTTGCTTTCCAATCATGCGTATTACAACGCCGCGTGTGACCTGGGTGTTGATTTCCGCTTCTGCCAACCTGTTACTGCCATGAAGTTGAGTGGCAAGAAGATACAGTCAGTGGAAACAGTTTGCGACTCCTACTCCGCCGGCGTGGTGATCAACACGGCTGGAGCCGCCGCGGCGAGGATCGGAAAAATGGCGGCCATTGACCTGCCCGTCCGTGCAGACAGTCACGAGGCTGCCATCACCGAGCCGGTGGCGCGTTTCCTGGGACCGATGATCGTGGATATCCGGCCCGCACCGGGCTCATCCAACTACTACTTCTACCAGCATAGCACCGGTCAGGTGATCTTCTGCATCACACCCGCCCCTAACGCATGGGGTGAGGATATCAACGAAACCAGCAGCTTTTTGCCAATGGTCGCTAGGCGCATGATCGAGATCATGCCCAGGCTGAAAAATATCCGCGTGAGGCGCACCTGGCGCGGGCTGTACCCGATGACCCCCGACGGTTTTCCGATCATCGGATGGAGCCCGCAGGTTGAAAATCTACTCCTCGGAATTGGTTTATGCGGCCAGGGGTTCATGCTCGGACCCGCGACCGGCGAGTTGCTCGCCAGGATGGTCGATCAACGACTCCAAGCTGGTGATGAAGAGATTCTCGCGTACCTGTCACCCGCGAGAGAATTCAAAGGACAGGAACAACTGAAATAATTGAATCTTTACTGTAGGGTAACACCAACGTTTTTCAAGGTCAAATTGGAAACGTGGGTGTTATACTACTTGTTTAGCGAGATTGGCGTTGTAAAATGATCAGCAAAGATAACCTCAATCCTCTCCTCGAAAACCTCCTCGAAAAACTCCCGGAGAACTATTCGCATGTAGATCGCGACTTTATCATCCGCGCGTATAAATTCGCCGAAGAAGCTCACGCCCCGCAAAAACGCGCTTCAGGTGAGCCGTATATCTCTCACTGCACAGCGGTCGCCATAATCCTGGCAGAGATGCACGTCCAACCGGTCGTGGTGACAGCCGGGCTGCTGCATGACACGGTGGAAGACACCCCTGTCACCCTGCAGGATATTCAACGCAATTTCGGCGACGAGGTTATGAAGCTGGTTGACGGTGTGACCAAATTGACCCACCTACCCCGCGTCTCGCGGGCAGACCAGCACGATGCGGACATCTTCGGCAATAACATGGACAAGAACGCCGAAGAACAGGAAAACCTGTTAAACTCCCAGCTCGCGCGCGACCGCCGCCGCGAGCTCGCCAATGAAACCCTGCGGAAAACCTTCCTCGCCATGGGTGAGGACATCCGGGTCATCCTGATCAAACTGGCGGACCGCCTGCATAACATGCGAACGCTTGGCTTCATGCCAGAGCATAAGCGCAAGCGAATCGCCCAGGAAACGCTTGACATTTTTGCGCCGCTCGCAAACCGCCTTGGTATCTGGCAGTTGAAATGGGAGCTTGAAGATCTCGGTTTTCGTTATGTCAATCCAGACAAATACAAAGAGATCGCGCAAAACCTGGCTGAAACCCGCGTCGAACGTGAACGGCAGATACGGGAGATCACAGAGAAAATGGAAAAGTTGATCTCTGAAGCCAATATCAAGGTCGAGATTTCTGGGCGGAGCAAACATATTTACTCGATCTACCGCAAGATGGTTGATAGAGACAAACCGTTTGAACTTGTGCGCGACCTGCGTGGTGTCCGCCTGATCGTCGCTGATATCCCCTCTTGTTACGCGGTGCTGGGAATCATTCACACCCACTGGCGTCCGATCCCGAATGAGTTCGATGATTACATCGCGGCTCCCAAGGATAATTTCTATCAATCGCTGCACACGGCAGTCTTATACGACGATGGGAAACCGCTCGAGGTGCAGATCCGCACGCCTGAAATGAATCAGAACGCGGAATATGGGATCGCGGCGCATTGGCGCTACAAGGAAAAGGGTCCTAAGGACGAGCAGTACGAACAACGCATCAACTGGCTGAAAAAAGTGATGGAATGGCGCCAGGAGGTGGAGGACGCCAACGAATTTGTGGATGGGATGAAAACGGATGTCTTCCAGGACCGTGTTTACGTTTTTACTCCGCGCGGCGACATCATCGACCTGCCTGCGCGACCCCCATCGATTTTGCGTACACGGTGCATACCGAGATCGGCAACCGCTGCCGCGGCGCCAAGGTGAACGGAAAACTGGTAAGCCTGGATTACAACCTGAAAACCGGCGACCAGGTCGAGATCCTGGCTGCCAAACAGGGCGGTCCATCGCGCGACTGGTTGAACCCCAACCTGGGGCTGGTGAAAACGCAGCGGGCGAGATCCAAGATTCGCGCCTGGTTCAAACACCAGAACCGTGAACAAAACCTGGCGCAGGGCAAGGAAATTTTGGATAAAGAACTGCGCCGGCTCGGACTGCAGGGATTTAACCTGGAGAAGCTGGCCCGCGGATTTGATTATCGCAGTCTCGAAGATTTGTATGTCGCGGTCGGATGTGGGGATATCTCACTCGGTCACATCATCAATACCCTCTCGGAGGGTGAAGCTGAAGAAGCTCCCCCGTTTGAGATAAAACCTTCCACCCAACCCCGAGATATCAGCGAAAACGCTGTAACCGTTCTCGGGTTGAAGAATCTCCTCACCACCTTCGCCCGCTGTTGTAAACCCTTGCCGGGCGACGCGATCGTGGGTTACATCACCCGCGGACGCGGCGCTACCATCCACCGGCAGGATTGCCCCAATATTTTACGCATGAAAGACAAAGACCGCATCGTGCGGGTCTCTTGGGGAGAACCCCAGCATACCTTTCCGGTGGAGATCGAGATCAAGGCATACGACCGACAGGGTCTGATGGTGGATATTTCCACCGTATTAAGCAATGAAAATATCAACCTCAAAGACATCAAGATCAACGTTACCCACAATCTCGCGTCTCTCCAGCTGGTGGTTGAGATTGCGGATATTGCCCAACTCTCGCGCATCCTGTCGCGCATTGAGAATCTGCCCAACGTCATGGAAGCTCACCGGGTCAATCCTGGATAATCCCCTGCTGCTGAACATACCAAGCGCTCCATAATCCAGTAATAATTCATTCCTTTACATTTACAGTTTAATCAAGTAGAATCGCTGCCACTAGAACCCTTATGGTGCAAACTCTTCAAGAACGACCCCGCAAGATAAGTAAATGGATCATCCTGGCAGCATCCATTATTGGCATGCTGGACGCTGGTTACCTGACATTCATCAAATTGACGAAGATACCCATCTATTGCACACCCGGGTTGGGAGATTGCGACGTGGTAAATGCCAGCCGCTGGTCCGAGCTTTGGGGGATTCCGATCGCAGCTTACGGTTTCGCAACCTATTTGGCTATTTTTCTCATCATCACTCTAGCTGATCGCTTCAAAGCGACCAGGGCTTACGCTGATCTGATGTTTTTTGCTGTTAGCTTTATGGGGTTTCTATACTCGGTTTATCTTAACATCATCGGGTTAACGATCTTGAAGACTTTTTGCCAATGGTGCGTTGTTTCTTTTACCATGATCACCACCATTTTTATCGTCTCAATTTTCAGACTTGTAGTAAAATCGGCTGTGCAAAAATAGGAGGAAATACTTATGCCCCGTATTCGCTGTCATTATCTCGATTGCGCCTTCCTGGACGAAGGCATTTGTACTGCCGGTATGGTGGAACTCGATCCCGATACCGGCTGCAAGACCTACACAGCCAATGCAGAATCCATGTCTGGAGATGATTGGGACACTGAAGAAGAAGAACTCGAAGAATGGGATGACATGGAAGAAGAAGGCGAAGAAGATTGGGATGAATTGGATTACGACGAAGAGAATTAACGTCGAACTGTAATCGCGTGTTCATGGCCCCGGCTGAGTTCGGGGTCATTTTTCGTAGAAAATTATGGCTGATACGATCGACAAGAAAGATCTTAAACACAACTTCATTGTCAACCTTGGCGATGGGGGGTTTTTCGGTTTTGGAGTGGGGTTCACATCCTATACCACCGTGATTCCGCTGTTTATCGCAACCATGACCTCATCCGCCACATTGATCGGATTGATCCCCGCGATCCATAACATGGGTTGGCAACTTCCGCAGCTGTTGATCGCACGGCGCATCTCTCGCATGACCCGGATCAAGCCCTACGTATTGGCAATGACCATCCAGGAGCGGTTACCCATCCTTGGATTGGCAATCGTCGCATTGCTGCTGCCGAAGATCGGTAATACAACAGCCCTGATCCTCTCCTTCCTGCTCCTGGTTTGGCAGGGGCTCGGATCTGGATTAACCGCTAACGCATGGCAAATCCTCATCAGCAAGGTGATCCCGGGCGAGATCCTGGCAACCTTTTTTGGCGCGCAATCGGCGGTAGCTAATCTGCTTGCCAGTATCGGTGCGCTCGGTGCGGGGTTCCTGCTGTCGAGACTAAAACCGCCTTTCGACTTTGCTTCCTGTTTCTTCATCACCTCAGGATTGTATGTAATTTCATGGTTTTTCCTTAGAATGACACGTGAAACACCCCAGGAAAGGTCATCGTCTGATGCAAATTTGCTGCCGTTATGGCACGATATTACCGGAATTCTGAAGAGCGACCTCTCCTTCCGGAATTTTCTGATCAGTCGCTTCTTTTCCCAGTTCGGGATGATGGCGTTTGCCTTTTATACTGTCTTTGCGGTCAAACAACTTGGCATGACCACAGTCCAGGTAGGCATCATGACCAGCATTTTGATGATCACACAGGTGGTGATGAACCCGCTCCTGGGCAGGTTATCAGATAAATGGTCACGAAAATGGGTTCTGGTGCTTGGCACGCTCAGTACAGCCGGCAGCGCAATTCTTGCCCTATTGATCAAGGATCTGAACTGGTTTTCGCTGGTATTCATCCTCACC
>CAYYBP010000056.1:0-7377 GCA_964470275.1 uncultured Anaerolinea sp.
AATACGAGCGCGGCTTACGTTACAGAAACGCGCTTGATTTCGCGGACCTCATCAGGCTTGCCTACCAGGTTTTACAAAGCGAGCCAGAGTATTTAAAAAGGCTTCAATACCGCTGGCCATATATCCTGGAAGACGAAGCGCAGGATTCCTCGAATATCCAGGAGAAATTGCTGCGCCTGCTGGTGGGAGAATCCGGGAATTGGGTGCGGGTCGGCGACCCCAACCAGGCGATCTATGAAACATTCACCACGGCTGACCCTAAGTACCTGCGTGACTTTCTGAAAGAAGATGGCGTTCTTCCAATGAGCCTGCCCCATTCCGGCAGGTCCAACCAGAGCATCATGGACCTGGCGAACTCCTTGATCGAGTGGACGATGAATTCCCATCCTGTGCCTGAATTACGGGCTGCCCTCGACCTGCCTTTGATCGCACCCGCGCCCCCCGGCGATCCACAACCCAACCCCTCAGACCATCCGCACTCCGTGTATATTCGGGACGCGAAAACCGATTCACAACAGGAAAAACGCGTCGTAATAGACAACGTCAAGAAATGGTTGCAGAGTAATCAAGACAAAACGGTGGCCGTCCTTTGCCCGATCGGGAAATACGGCGAAGAGGTTGCCACTGAACTGCAGAAAGCCGATATCCCGATCGTCGAAATGTTGAAAAGCAGCCATGTGACCCGGTCAATCGCGGAGATCCTTAGAACTGTTTTACTTTCCCTTTCAGCGCCATCCGACGCGAAACAATTCTCAAAAGCCCTCCTCCCCATCCTAAATCATGTGGACGCTGATCCGGAGCGGATAGCGGAGCACGCCCGCCTGGCTGGGCTGATCCAAAAATGCAAGCGCATCGAGGACTTCTTTTACCCACCCACCGGCCATGCCTGGTCGGAATGCCTGGAAGATTACAACGAAGCTGATCAATACTTCTCGCTGCTCGATGAGATTCGGCAAAAGTTCATCCGCTGGCACGGGGCCTCCACCCTGCCGATCGACCAGTTGATCCTCACCATCTCCCGCGACCTCTTCACCTCCCCCGCTGAAATTGCGCTCGTGCATAAATTTGCCTTACTGCTCGAATTTTCATCCAGGCTGCACCCAGAGTATGATCTGACCAATCTCGCCGGAACACTATCCGAAATTTCAAGCAATCACAAGAAATTCAGCGGCTTCAGTGATGAAGAATTGCGCTTTAATCCTGATTCTCACAAAGGCAAGGTATTTGTCTCCACTTACCACAAAGCCAAGGGCATGGAATGGGACAGGGTCTACCTGATGTCGGTGAACAATTATGATTTTCCATCCGCCCAGTCTTTTGATTCATATATTAGCGAAAGATGGTTCATCAGGGAAAACTTCAACCCAGAAGCTGAATTACTCAGCAAACTGACTGAGCTTTCGAAAAGCAATGCCTCGCTGCCATTATTGCCGCCTGGAGCGGCGACCGGGCAAGCCAGGTTAAAATATGCCAGCGAACGGCTGCGGCTGTTTTTTGTGGGCATCACGCGGGCGCGCGAATCACTGGTGATCACGTGGAATACTGGTAGAAATAAGGATAGGCAAATGTCGCTGCCACTCGAGGCCCTGAACGCGATATGGAGAGGAGAGCATGCGACTTCCGGGTAATTTCACCTTCAGCCAACATTCCCTGCAGGATTTTGTAGATTGCCCATATCGTTTCTACTTGCGCTACGTCCAAAGCCTGCAATGGCCGGCCGTTGAAAGCGAACCGGCGCTGCTGCAGGAAGCACGCATGGAGTTGGGGCAACGATTTCACGCGCTTGTGCATCAGTATCTCTCCGGCATCGACCCGGAAATATTGTCAGCGACAATTGACAATCCTCAGTTGATGAACTGGTGGGAAGTTTTTCTGCAGCTGAATATCCAACAGCTTCCCGGTGAGAAGCTGCCGGAACACCTGGTATCTGTTGAATGCGGCGGATATCGCCTGCTGGCCAAGTATGATCTTCTGGTTTCTCATTCTGACGGCAGCCACATCATCTTTGACTGGAAAACTTCACATCACAAACCAGCGGCCAACCTGCTGATGCAGCGCATGCAATCGTCTGTATATCCGTTTGTGCTTATAAAGTACATCGCAAAGATTTCCGACCAAACGATCGACCCATCGGTGGTCCGCATGCAATACTGGTTCCCTGAATTTCCAACGGAGCCGGTCGAGTTCCAGTATTCGCAGCTCCAGTATGAGCTGGACGGTGAAAAGATCCGCTCCCTCATCAACCAGACGACGTCGCTCTCAGAAGACGCATGGAACAAGACTGATGAGCTACGCCGCTGTCTGTACTGCCAGTACCGGTCCTTCTGTGAACGCGGAGTTGAGGCCGGATATTCGCAGGATGAAGATGAAGACCTCATCGATCGCGACTTATTAATTTTTGATGAACTTTAACCAGGTATAGATGATTCCGAAAACCTCAAAGATTTGGACTCTTCAAACAAAGAGCTCGATTCCATCCGAGTTGAAGGCTGCTCTGAAAGTAGACGAGATCGTTCTTCAATATCTTGTCAACCGGGGAATCACACAGCCAGCGCACGCACAAAGCTATCTCGATTTCACCAGGTACACGCCAACCTCTCCCCTTGATCTGCCGGACATGCAAAAAGGGATCGACCGCGTTCAATGTGCCATTCAAACCAGCGAGTTGATAGGTGTGTGGGGTGATTTCGACGTTGATGGTCAAACTGCCACCGCTGTGATCGTATCTGCCCTGCGGAAATTGAATGCGCGTACCGAGTTTTATCTCCCGGTCAGAAATACGGATTCTCACGGCATCGCGCTGCATGCGCTCAAGCGCTTTCTAGATCGCGGGGTTAACCTGCTCGTGACCTGCGATACAGGCATATCAGCCCACGAATCAATCGTCTATGCGCAGTCTCTTGGAATTGATGTAATCGTTACGGATCATCACCAGTTGCCTAAAACACTGCCTCCAGCGTACGCGGTGATCAACCCGCAGCGGGTCGATCCATCTCATCCGTTGAACGTCCTGGCGGGTGTGGGAACGGCGTATAAGTTCGTGGAAGCGCTGCTCTCCATGAATGGAGAACCGGATTACTCGCGCCAATTGCACGACCTGGTCGCGCTTGGCACGCTGGCGGATGTCGCCCGGCTCACTGGAGAAAACCGCTACCTTGTCCAATCCGGCCTGGCGTTGATGCAAAGCACGCCCCGGCCCGCCATAGACAGTCTGATCCAATTGGCTGAAATTGATCCCTTGCAAATCAACGAAGAGCACGTTGGATTTTCGCTCGCTCCCCGCCTGAACGCTGTGGGCCGGTTATCCGACGCGAACCCGATGGTTGAATTCCTGCTATCCGATGACCCGGTTGCCATCAAAACACAACTCAACCAGATTGATGGTTTGAACACGCAAAGAAAAACGCTGTGCGACCAGGTTCTTACCGGTGCACTCGCGCAAATCGAACAGCAACCAGGCTGCCTTGACCATGATGTGCTGATTCTCCACCACTCTGAATGGCCTGCTGGGGTCGTCGGAATAATCGCCAGCCGCCTGGTCGATCTCTATCACCGCCCGGTTGTGCTGCTAACCGGGAAACCGGGTGAGCCGCTGCGTGGATCCGCCAGATCTATACCCGGCATTGACATCAATGATGCGCTGCGTCAGAACAGCCAGCAACTGCTCACCTTCGGCGGGCACCCGTTTGCCGCCGGTCTTTCCATGGCACCAGAATCGCTCCCGGCGCTTCAGCGCGGTTTGGATAGCAGCGTCAGACAAATGACAGGAGATCAGCTGCCGCCCGAAGAGCTGCTTATCGAGGCGAACCTCTACCCGGTCGATTTTTCTCTGGCGCGGGTAAAGGAGCTCAACATCCTAGCCCCCTTCGGACCCGGCAACCCGGTGCTCACCTTCGCCGCGCGAGGAATGCGGATAACAGGGTCCGTGCCCGTCGGCAAGCTTGGTGACCATCTCCTGGTGGATGTCGAGGACCCCCAGGGCAACCAGACTCGGCTAATCTGGTGGGACAGCGCTCGCAACCTCCTGCCGGTCGAGACCTTTGACCTAGCCTACGCGGTTCGTCCCACCAACTTCAGGGGAGATGAACAGGTCCAATATGCATGGGTCGACTTCAAACAAAGCAGCGACCAAATAGATGTCAAAACTTCCTCCCGGAAGAATGTGAATTCTCTCGATTTTCGCGCTTCCCGCGATCCAGTCTCAAGTTATGCAGAATTACCATTGGCTCCCCCGTTCGTATGCTGGCAGGAAGGCAGTGATACGTATTCGATCGTGGGAGCGAACCGCCAACATCTCGAACACTCACCTGTGCTTGTGATCTGGACCACCCCGCCGGATATGCTAACATTGAAAAATGTAATCACCTCTGTCAAACCAGATCAAATCGGCTGGTTCTTGATCGATCCGGAAGAGCGCAAACCCATGAGCTTCCTTAGATCTCTCGGCAGGCTGATAAAAACCGCCATGGCACAAAACCAATTCATTTTTAATTACGCCGCCCTGGCTGCGGGGACGGCAACGACAGTGGAATTGGTCCGGCTTGGAATTCAATGGCATTCATGCGCGGGTAACATCCGGGTGATCGATGAATCTCCCCTATCTGTCACTCTCGCGCCAGGTGGCAGCATGGATAAGGCTGCCCTCGTGGGCATCGAGAAAACCATCGCCTGCGTAACACTGGAAATGCAGGCTTTCTCGACCTATTTGAAGCGGGTGGATCTTGATGAACTGATCCAATCTCTCGTGTGAAATCACAACTATTCATTGTTATAATTCGCGCATGCTGATAAAAAAGATCTCCCGCCGCGATTTCCTCAAGCTGGGCGCCCTTGGGCTATCAGGCCTGGCGTTTCTGCCCGGGTATGATTTCGGCGAACTGGCTGATTCGGATAACCTTGTGCGGGTCGCCACTTCGAAACTCAGTGTCTACAGCCAGCCGGATGACACAAGCACCATCAAGTTCCAGCGCTACCGGGATGAGATCCTGAATGTGTATTATGAAGTCATCTCCGATAAAAGCCCGAAGTACAACCCGCTGTGGTACCGGGTTTGGGGCGGCTATATTCACAGCACCCACCTGCAAAGAGTGCACATAAAATTCAACGAGGTTCCTGCGAGATTCCCCGAAGGATTGCACCTGATCGAAATCACAGTTCCTTACGCGTCGAGTTACTTGCAGAAAACGCCCGGCGCGTGGACGCCACTCTACCGCCTGTATTATGGCAGCGTGCACTGGGCGGTTGGTCTGGTAGAGGGACCCGATGGAAAGCCATGGTATCGCATTCGGGACGAGCTGGTGAGGTTGGATTCGCTTAATTACTACATCCCCGCTCACCAGGCGCGCATCATCCCTCCAGAAGAGACCGCTCCCATCTCACCGGATGTAAAGCCAGACCAAAAATATATTGAAGTATCACTCTATGACCAGGAACTGACCGCCTACGAACAGGGAAAGGTTGTGCTGAAGACAAAGATATCGTCCGGGCTGGATTACAGCCCGCCAGGCATGATCCCGTGGAACACCCCTAAAGGGCGGTTCAACGTTCAGACCAAAATGCCATCCAAACACATGGGGGACGGGGTATTCACGGATGACATTGAAGCCTACGAACTCCCCGGCGTCCCCTGGGCTTCATTTTTTGAACCGGAGAATGGCGTCGCCTTCCATGGCACCTATTGGCACCAGAACCATGGTGTTCCGATGAGCCATGGATGCATCAATATGAAAACTGAAGAAGCCCTCTGGCTCTTCCGCTGGGTTACCCCCGCCGCGGATCTCTCCAAGATCTACACGGTTGGTTACGGCACCCAGGTACTCATTTATTAACGCTTACCTGCTGCGAACTCAATCGGTTCAGCATTCCCGATAAATTCTGAAAATACCCGGTTTCCAAGTAGCCTCCCCCTGGGCGTCAAACGCAGCACGTCCCCATCCCTCTGCCATTCCAGCAGCCCTCCTCTGAGCAATCGCGCGATCTGCCTGGAAAACACCTGGTCAATCCTCGTGCCATGCCGTGCTTCCATTTCTCGGATCGACACCCCCGCTTCGGTCAGGCGCAGTGACACCATCATGTTTTCCTCCAGCGACTCCCACCTCGTCAGTTCAGTGATTTTTACGCAGGCTCTTCCTTCAGGGAACACGGGGGTTGTATTCGAGTGGATTCGTTGGATGTAACTCGGGATCGACTTTTCATTTTCAGTTCGCTTCAACCCAAAGAAGCCATGCGCGCCTGCGCCGAACCCCAGGTACGGCAGGTAGCGCCAGTATTGAAGGTTGTGCCGGCAGCGTGAACCTTCATCTGCCGCCCAATTGGATATCTCGTATTGTGCGTATCCCCTGCCGTTCATCGCCTGGATGCAAGCTTCGTACATCTCACCAACCAGGTCATCTTCTAGAGGTTGGATCTCTCCGGCGTCAACCCGTGACCTGAGGGGTGTATCCTCTTCAACGGTTAACGCGTAAGCAGAATAATGGTCGACCTCCAGAGCGAAGGCTGAATCCAGTGTCTTTAGCCAACCTGTCACTTTCTGACCTGGTATGCCGTAGATCAGGTCAAGATTGATGTGGTGAAATCCGGCTGCCTTGCTCCACCGTACCGCGTTGATCACTGACTGGTGCGTATGCGCACGATCAAGCACTTCGAGGTCCCGCTTGTCTGCTGATTGCATACCAAAACTGATGCGGTTGAACCCTGCATTTCTCAAGTCGATCAACGACTTGGCGGTTACCGTCTCCGGGTTGGCTTCCAGCGTGATCTCGGCATCCCTCGACAGACTGGTGACTCCATCCAGTGTCTTAATAATTTTCTCTAATTGCCTGGACTTGAGAATGGATGGAGTGCCTCCGCCCAGGAAAATGGTGTGAACTGGTAGAATCGTTCCAGAGACTTCCATGGTGAATTTTATCTCTTGACAAAGCGCGTCGACATACGCATCGATGTAAGAATCCATACCGCTAAATGTGTTAAAATCACAATATCCGCACCTGCGGCGGCAAAAAGGAATATGAATATAAACGCTGATATCCTGGGTTTTCATGGCTTCCGTTTAGAATAACACATTCCCCAACCACTGAAAAGGACACCCTGCTGGTCGTCGGATGGTATAATCCGCCACCAGCAATCATGAAAGAAAAATACATGACACCAGATAAAAAAACCGAAACTCCAAAAACTTGCCCAACCTGTGGTACCAGGCTAAGCGAAAACGCCACCCGGTGCCTGGTTTGCGGTCGTACGTTTGCCCCGGAAACAAGAAAAGACACCCCCAACCCGGTTCAAAACCCTAAACTACCGGAATTCAGGCTGAGCCTGCCGGTCGCTATTGGATTGATCATCGTCGTTCTCGGCCTGGGTGCTGCGCTTGTTTTCTTGATC
>CAYYBP010000056.1:7387-12692 GCA_964470275.1 uncultured Anaerolinea sp.
TCCTGCAGACTACCGGGCGGGTCACCACCCCCACCGTTACCCCGACGCTGACCACAACCCCCACGCTTACCCTCACCCCGACGGAAACCGCAACCCCCACTATCGGCCCCACCGCCACACCGCTTCCGCCGCGTGAGTACACGGTCAAAGAAGGCGACCTTTGCAGTTCCATCGCGGCTGCCTACGGGGTATCCATCCAAAGCATCGCGGACATCAACAACCTTCCTCCGGATTGCGGCACCCTGTACGTCAACACGGTGCTATTGATCCCGCAGCCCACATTTACACCTACCCCGCTGCCCACGGGAACCTTGAGCGCCGCGGAAGCCACACAACAGGCTTGCGGGACGGTCCCTTACCAGGTCCAGGAGGGCGACACACTCGGTCTGATTGCCGCCAATTACAATATCAGTATTCAATCGATAATGAATTTCAATGGAATGGCATCGGATACAGTCTGGGAGGGAATGAATCTCCAACTTCCACTCTGCGAACGCCTGCCAACCGCCGGGCCGACCCCAACCGCCACCCTTGCCCCTCCGTACGCGGCAGCGAGCCTGCTCTTGCCGGCGGACGGCTCGGTCTTCTCGAATGTCAACGAAGACATTGCGCTGCAGTGGTCAGCGGTCGGCACACTGCGTGAAACCGAAGCCTACGCGGTCACCATCGAAGATGTGACCTCTGGCGGCGAACGGCGCCTGGTGCAGTACACAACTGACACCAAGTTCACCGTTCCCACGAGCCTGCGTCCGCTTGACAACACCTTCCACATTTTCCGCTGGTCGGTTGTGGCTGTGCGGCAAAGCGGTACAACAGCCGATGGTCAACCAGAATACACCGTGTACGGTCAGGTCAGCCAATTCAGAGTGTTTGGCTGGTCAGGCGCACCGGCAGGCTCTACACCAGCGCCCTGATACATTGTGACTAAAAAATCGCACTGCCAGGCAGTGCGATTTTTTTTAATTATTGGTTGTCCTCGAGTTTTTCCAGGTATCGATTGGCCTGAATCGCCGCAGCCGCCCCCATGCCGGCGGATGTAACGACCTGTTTATACTCAGGGTCTGCAGCCTCACCGCACGCGAACACCCCATCCACACTCGTTTCCATCTTCATGTTGACCTTTATATATCCTCTCTCATCCAGGTCTAGGTACTGCCGGAACATCTGCGTGTTGGGAGTGTGGCCGATAAAAACGAATACGCCGTCAGTTCCATATTCGTGCACCTGACCCGTTTTGACATTTTCCACCAGGACCGCATTCACCTTTCCTTCCCCCTGAATCTCTTTGACAATTGAATCCATCAGAAAGACGATCTTGGAATTGTTCCTCGCCCGCGTTTGAAGAATGGCTCCTGCTCTGAACGCGTCGCGCCGGTGAATGATGGTCACCTTTGTTGCGAATTTCGTCAGGTGGATGGCTTCTTCCAAAGCGCTGTCGCCGCCGCCGACCACCACAACTTCTTTTTCTTTGAAAAACCACCCGTCACAGGTCGCGCAATATGACACTCCCTGTCCAGTCAGTATCTCTTCGCCGGGTACGCCCAGGTGCACCGGGCTGGCGCCTGTGGCAATGATGATCGCCTTTGCCTGGTATTGGTTAGAGTAGGTACTGATCTTAAAAGGCCGGGTGCTCAAATCCACGCCTGTTACAGAATCGTATTCAACGCGCGCGCCAAACCGTTCCGCCTGTTTCTGAAACAAGTCTCCCAGGTCTCCCCCGCCTATTCCTTGAGGAAAACCCGGATAATTCTCGATCGAGCTGGTTAAGGCAGCCTGCCCGCCAATCTGCAGTCCGGTAAAAACCAGCGGTGATAGCTCTGCCCGTGCCGCGTACAACGCCGCGGACAATCCAGCAGGTCCCGCGCCAAGGATGATCAATGATTCAATGGATTGATTGTCTGTCATTTAAGGTCCTTATAATTTACCTGATCGCTGCATCAGTAATCACCAACGCTTCATCAATAACATCCAATCCCTCGCTTAGCTGGTCCTCTGTGATGATCAATGGCGGGATCAGCAATATGATATTCCAGTGTGTGTAGAGGAAAATTCCCCTGTCCATCAGGTGTTTCTTCAATGCGGTCATTGGTTCGCTTGTGCCCCCGTACGGAGCAAGGGGTTCGCGGGTCTCGCGGTTTTTCACCAGTTCGATCGCCCCAAACAACCCGATCGAACGCACATCACCGACGGATGGGTGCCTGCTCATGAGCTCTTCGAGTCTTTTCTTCAGGAACAGACCCGTCTGGTGCGATTTTTCTACCAGGTGATCTTCCTGCATGACTTCGATGTTCGAGACCGCCGCCGCCAACGAGATCGGGTGTCCATTGTAGGTCAGTCCGCCTTCAAAAACCCTGTCCTTGAATGTGTCGGCGATCTCCTGTTTCATCGCCACCGCTCCCAACGGGGCGTATCCTGAGGTCAGCCCCTTGGCCATGGTCATGATATCCGGCCCGACATTCCAGTGATCGACCGCGAACCACTTGCCGGTTCTACCAAACCCGGCCTTTACCTCATCCGCAATCAGCAGGATGCCATTGCGGTCACAGATCTCTCGCAGCCCCTGGAGATACCCCTCCGGCGGGATGAGAATGCCGTTGGTGCCTGTAACGGTCTCAATCATTATCGCGGCGATCGTGTTCGCGCCTTCGTATTCGATCACCTCTTCGAGATGATTAAGATAATCGACGCAAAGGCGCGTATCATCCACATCAGGTAGATATTTGTGAAATGTGGATCTGTAACGGTAAGGTCCCCAAAAATGGACCACTCCCGGCATCACGGTGGGCTCCCACGCCAGACGGCGCGGATCTCCCGTTAAGGAAATTGCTCCGTATGTCGCGCCATGATACGAGCGGTAGCGTGTCAGTATCTTGTGTTTACCGGTGTAAGCCCGGGCAAATTTGATGGCATTTTCATTTGCATCCGCACCGCCAGAGGTGTACAGGAATCTCTTCAGTTCGACGGGCACAATTTCGGTTAATTTTTCTCCCAGCATCGCCCGCGGCTTTGTGGCAAATTGTGGTCCCGCGAACGCCAGCTCTCTGGCCTGGTCACAAATCGCATTGACCACTTTCTCGTTCCCGTGGCCGATATTGACGCACATCACCATGGAATTCAGGTCAAGATAGCGTTTGCCGTTCACATCCCAGAAGTAGACTCCCCTGGCGGATTTGATCGGGATCGGATTGACCCGACCCTGGGCGGACCAGGTCCAGAAGTTATGTTCGAGTGATGATGCAAGAATTTGAGAATCTTCGATCTTCGTCACACTGCCCTCGCTTTATATGCTTGAAACCGTCATTATCCTATCATAATTTGCCTGTCACGTGTTCGTATTTATGGTAAATTTGCTCCATGCAGCCTTATGAGTCTTTGCCTGAACCCGTCCGCAGAGGGATTGACCTTATCAACAAGGGTCTCTACTTCGAAGCGCACGAAGTGCTTGAAGAATTCTGGCGGCAAGATACCAGCGCTTACCGGCAGCTTTACCAGGCTTTGATCCAGGTCAGCGTGTGTCTCTACCACTTCCAGCGGGGTAATACCCGTGGCGCGATCAAACTCGCCCAAAGAGCCATCGCCATCCTCCAAACCTACGCTCAAGAGATTCTTCCGCTCAACCTGGAGAGATTGGTAGAGGATCTACACCTAATCGAAAAAGAAACCTTCCGGTCCTCGAATAACCCGGAAGGCTTCTTTCCTGTGCTTATTCACACACGCAATAGCTCACTCCTCGAGTAATATCACCCGTGCAGGAGCGCCGTCAGTATCTTTGAATTTCAAGGGCAGGCAATACAGGGTGTAAAGGCCGTCCTGGACCGCGGAAAGATCCAGACCCTCGATCACGACCATGCTGCTCTTCAGCAATACTTCATGAGTGGGGCGGCTCTTCTTGTAAGGCGCGATCGACAAATAATCAATCCCAACCAGTTTTGTGCCTTTCGCGACCAGCGCCTGCGCGCCATCTTCCGTAATCCCCACAAAACCCGGTTGAAACTCCTGCTGCCCTTCTGCCCAATAACGCGAATTCCTGGTCTTGAACAAGACCCGGTCAGCGGATTTATCATCCACGAACCTCTCCACAACCTTCTCGTCGATCTGAGCCACATCGTCAGGCAATTCCACCACCCTGGCAGGACCAATCAGCACCTCGAGCCGAAGCGTATCGACCGCCTTCCCTTCCAGCAAAAAATGATATGGCGCATCCACATGCGTTCCCGTATGCACGCCCATGTGAATGAGTGAAACATTCGCGTTCGCGCCATTTTCGATCTTTTGTATCCGGTGGAGTTCCACCTGGGGGTCTCCCGGCCACACCACCATGCCGGGGCGTATTGTGAGAGTGACATCATATATTTTCATCGCATCCTCTATTGACTTTCGTTGAAGATAATTTCCAGAAATTCTGCGCGTTCCTCTTCTGTCATGGGGGTCGGCCTGGAATAATCCTCCAGCAGCGTGGTTAACAGCTCAGTACTGATATACCTGCCATCGTAAATGATATGCCGGTTGATGAATTCCCGCCGTTGACCTTCAATTTCGTAATCCATCTGGTCAAACAGGAAATTTCCCAGTCCGTAATGAATAAAACTATTCCCCAGAAACTCCATGCTCATGGCAAAATGTGACTGAGAGCCCTGTACGATATCGGCGCCGGCTTCCGCCATGATTTTGAACGTCTCGCTGTACTTCTCATTGTAGCGATACATCAGGGATTCCTGGTGTTGAAAAGTCGTGACCACCACGTATCCGAATTCCTTGAGTTTCTTAATCCACGCTGTCATATACTCAAAATCGCACTCCGCAGCGCCGGGCTGGTCTTCAGTAGCCCACACGGTGACCGGACCCACATAATTACAGCCGATGAAAGCGATCTTGTTGCCATTATTTACAATCATGACCGGCTGTTTGGCATCTTTCTCGTCCAAACCCCCACCATAGATCAACCAGCCCCGGTCATTGTATTCTTTGATCGTCGATGTGAAGTTCTCCCTGCCATAGTCGTTCTCGTGGTTTCCGGTTAATTCGACCACGTTGATCCCGATATTTTCCAGCACTTCTATAAAATCAGGCCGCGCGCAAAATTGAAGACTTGTTGCGTAAATGTCACCCGGCGGGCAATCTTCAACGAAAGGAATTTCATTGCTTACATGCCGCAGGTCAGCTGAAAGAAACCAGTCCTTTACGGCTTCAATCGGGTAATCCGTCCCGTATTTTTCTATCTTGTAAGCCGTACCGCGGGTAAGCGCTGTCGTGCCGGTCATGATCAACACGGTCATCTTCGATTCATCCCGGTTGGTTACAGGCA
>CAYYBP010000057.1:0-12650 GCA_964470275.1 uncultured Anaerolinea sp.
GCTTGACCGCGCGGTTGAGATCGGGGAACTTGTGCGGGTCGCGGATGAAGAAGACCGGAGTATTGTTGCCTACCAGGTCCCAGTTGCCTTCCTCGGTGTAGAACTTCATGGCGAAACCACGGATATCGCGTTCGGCATCGGCCGCGCCGCGCTCGCCGGCAACGGTGGAGAAGCGCACGAAGCACTCGGTCTCTTTGCCGACTTTTGAGAAGATACTGGCGCGGGTGTACCTGGTGATGTCATTGGTCACGGTGAACTTGCCAAAAGCGCCTGAACCCTTGGCGTGCATGCGGCGCTCCGGGATGACCTCGCGGTCAAAATGCGCCAGTTTTTCCAGGTACCACACGTCCTGCAGCAGCATTGGTCCGCGCGGGCCGGCGGTCATGGCGTTGTCGTTCTCCGGTACTGGAGCCCCGGCGGCGGTGGTCAACTTGGTCAATTTCTTTTTATCTTTCATTTTTATTCTCCCTTTTTTTGATTTTTTACTGACAATCCGGACAAATACCGGTATAGATAACGTCTTTGTGTTCGACGCGGTAATTTTCGAGCTCGCTGGGATTCCTGGAATCAAGATGAATCGGAAAATTGGTAATCTTACCGCAGCGGACACATTTAAAATGACCGTGCGGTTCCAACGCCATGTCGTAATGTGTTTCGAGACCGTCGATGCTCAGACTGTTGATGAGGCCGGTCTGGACGAATGAATGCAGGGTGTTGTAAACCGTGGCACGCGATAGGGTGGGAACTTCCGGGGAAAGGGATTCGTATATCTGCTCAGCGGTTGGGTGCACCCGGAAATGATCGTGCAGGTATTCCAGGATCTTGAGGCGTTGAACAGAGGGACGGATTCCCTTGTTCTTAAGTTCGGTCTTGAGCTGGCTGATGTCAATTTTGTTCATTGTAAAGAATCAATATTTAGAATTATTCTAATATTATAGCAATTATCATTATTTGTCAATCCCTGATTGCATTCTGGACGGATAACGCCCAACGGAGGATAAATATCATAATTGACTAATATATGACAAATAAGATATAATAAATCGTAATAAATACTCCGATTTACAACCGGATACGGGAAAGGGATTTTTCATGAGCGAATTGATCAACAACAAGCAAAAACGGATAGAGGTGATGAAAACCCTTATTCAGCAGCTGCACAAGGGTGCGGCGGAAGACAGGGTGCGCATGCAGCTGGAAACGCTGCTGGATGAGGCGGATTACAACGATGTCTTTGTCATGGAAGTGCAGTTGATCCAGGAGGGGATACCCGCCGAGGTGGTGCAGGATCTATGCGATACGCATACCCGCGTATTAAAGAAACACCTTGACCTGCAGGAAACCCCGCAGACCGTACCGGGTCACCCTGTCAACACATTCATCGAGGAGAACCGCGAACTTACCGCCATCACCACGCAGGTGCGCCAGGTTATGAGCCAGGTGGCCGTGCTTCCCGCAGAGACGGATGTGACCGCGCAGATGGGAGTTGTTCACCAGTTGATGAACAACCTGATGGACGTTGAAAAACATTACCGGCGCAAGGAAAACCTGCTCTTCCCGTACTTTGAGAAAAATAACCTGCCCGGTCCCCCGGCGGTGATGTGGGGCAAACACGATGAATTGCGCGAGATGATGCGCACCACGCTTGAGGGATTCCAGGAAGTGAACTCTTTCACAGCCGTCGAAGCATCGGCTTTTCACCAGTTCAGCATCTCCATGGTGCTGGATGCCATCGATGACATGATCTACAAGGAAGAAAAGATCCTATTCCCGACCGCGCTGGACCTGTTGACCGAAAAGGACTGGTACGAAATCTATCAGCAAAGCGATGAAATAGGCTACTGCCTGTATGCTCCGCAATTCGTGTGGACACCCGAAGGCAATTACTCTGATGAAGCGCCCAAACCGGTCACACGGGAAGGGCGGGTGCAGATGCCGACAGGCGCGTTCAAGCTGGAGGAACTCATCGGGCTGTTCACGGCGCTGCCTTTCGACGTCACCTTCGTTGACAAGGATGACACGGTGCGCTATTTCAGCCCCGGCAGGGAGCGCATTTTTGAGCGCACCCGCGCCGTCCTGGGGCGCAAGGTGCAATACTGCCACCCTCCAAAGAGCGTGCACATCGTCAACCGCATCGTTAGCGATTTCAAAGCTGGCAAGGAAGACCGCGCCAGGTTCTGGATCAACATGGGTGGAAAAATGATCTACATTGTGTATTACGCCGTCAGGGATGACAGGGGTGAATACATGGGTACGCTCGAAGTCACCCAGGACGTTACCGAGATCCGCCAATTGGAAGGGGAGCGCCGGCTGCTGGAATATGACGGCAGCGAAAATGGCAAATAACCAGACAGGAGAAAATTCCGTGGAGATTAACGCAAAAACCAGGTTGAACGACTTATTGACGCATTACCCGCAGCTGGAAGAACAGATCATCCAGGCTGCCCCGGCATTCAAGAACCTCAAGAATCCAGTGCTGCGCCGGACGGTGGGGAGGATGGCGACAATCGAAAAAGTGGTGCAGATCGGTGGGCTGGACTTGACGACCTTCGTCAACCTGCTTCGGCGCCAGGTGGGGCAGCCGGAGCTCGTTCCTCCCGACACCGAAACCCAGGCCGCTGAGATTCAGGCGGTGGCAGCCGCACCGGATTGGATCAACGGCGAACCTCAATTTACGGTAAACGGCAAAGAGATTCTGGCGGCTGGCGGGGTACCGGTGAATCGGGTGAACGAATTGCTGCCCCTGCTTGAACCCGGCCGCTTTCTGTTGCTGGTGACGGATTTTGAACCCGCGCCAATGATCGACGCGGTCCGATTGCAAAAGCGCGAGACCTATCACCGGTTGGATGTGCTGAACCCGGGCCAGCATCTGACGTATATCAAGTAGATCCAAAGAATATAGACAGGGCATTCACTCACAATAATGAATGCCCTGTCTATATATGAGTACACGATCAAGGACAGCGCAGTTCTTCGATTTCGACAGCCTGAAGATCGTACCACCTCTCTCGAGCTTCATCGGTCAACCAATGAACACACTCTGGCGTATCCGGAACATTATGGATTCACGGGATTTTGGTGTAGGTGGTTGTGCCATCGGAGTAGAGGGTCACGCTAACCGGTACACTCCCTGTCTCTCCGGAAGCCAGAGAGTGTCCGGTCCATTTTGATTCTTTCATCTTCCCGTTATCAAACAACGTATAAAGGAAAACGATGACCGGTTGGCTACTGACATTTTGAAAAGTCAGTTTTGCGTTGCAGGTTGTTCCGCCCGTCCCGCTGCTGGAGTTTACCGCTTCATACCAAAATCTGACATCATCCGGGCTCGAGAGACACTCCATTGGATTGATTGTCGGCACCGCGATTGTTACCTGTGCTGTAGATTGACCGGGAGGTTTAAACAGCGGGGATCCAGGCTCACTATTCCCTGCATCGACCGTTTGAGTCGCAATCCCGGGAACAGGAGTTTTTTGCGGCGAGTCATCGCGCAGGATATCCAATGTTGATTTGTTTATGATGCACGACGCAAGGAATAACAGGATTATCGAGAACAAACAAACCCGGATGGTCTTATTCATGTCAGCTCTTTTTCAGTCGGCGAAAACAATGAATTCATCATTCCTTTTCGGCGGCGACGAGTGACATTATTTATTTACCGCTTTACCCGGCCAGCGATTCCTCTACAACAACAGTCTTTATTATGGAGTGTGAAAGAAACGCAGCTCTGACTAACCCTCACTCACTGACCGGTTCGTTAGCCACCCACAGCCAGCCTTCCTTGACCTCGGTGGCGAAGATCGGCAGCGCCTTCTCGCGCGCCAGAGAGCCCAGAGCTTTGCCCACGAGTGGCGGCCAGGGCGTCCAATCCTTCACATCGCCGCTTTCAAGGTCAAAGGCGGAGTGGTGGAATGGGCAGGTGATGCCGCCATCCTCGGTCAACTTGCCATTCTTGAGCGGCAGCTTCATATGCGGGCACTGGTTGTCCACCGCGAAGAACTTGCCGCCGCTGTGGATTACCAGGACTTTATATTCGCCTACCTCAATCACTTTTCGGGTGTTTTCTGGAATATCACTGACAGGGAGAACTTTTATCTTAGTCATTTTTCATCTCCATTCAATTAACATAATAATATGTATTAATGATGATTTCAATGCACAATCTGGCTAATAACCAGAAATTCTTCGGGTTACCAGTAATGGTGCACCAGCGGTTTAATCTTCTCTTCATAAATTGACCGCGCAGCCTCCATCGCCTCATCGGAAAGCGCGGGCAGATCAGCCGCGGCGAAGTTCTCCTCCGCCTGCGTTGGCCGCTTTGCGCCGGGTATGGCACAGGTTACCGCGTCAAACATCAATATCCAACGCAGCGCGAACTGGGTCAGGCTCATGCCTGGCGGGCAAATCTTCCGCAACTCCTCCACCGCCTTCAACCCGGTTTCGTAATCCACCCCCGAGAAGGTCTCACCGCGGTCGAAAGCCTCTCCGGAGCGGTTGAACGCGCGGTGGTCTTCGGAGTCAAACTTTGAGTCACGTTTGAACTTGCCCGTCAGCATACCGGAAGAAAGCGGCACCCGCGCCAGGATGCCCACTTTGCGATTCTTCGCCTGCTGAAAAAAGAGGTCCGCGGGGCGCTGCCGGAAGAGGTTGAAGATGATCTGCACGGTCTGCACGTTGGGGTACTCGATTGCCTTGAGCGCTTCCTCCACTTTCTCCACGCTCACCCCGTAATACTGCAATTTGCCTGCCTTCACCAGGTCATCGAGCACGCCGAAGACCTCGGGCATGTAGTACACCTCGGTGGGAGGGCAGTGCAGCTGCAGCAGGTCAAGTGCTTCGGTGTCGAGATTCTTCAGGCTGCGCTCCACGAATGACGTGAGATTGGCGCGGTTGTATCCAGCTGCCGTGTGCGGATCGAGACGCCGGCCGGCTTTGGTGGCAATATGGATCGGCTGGCTGGTTTCTTTCCGCAGTCTCGCGATCAGTCTTTCGCTCAGACCGTCCCCGTACACATCCGCGGTGTCAAAGAAGTTGACACCCATATCCAGCGCGCGCCGCAGCGCGGCCAGGGATTCCTCCTCCTGCACCGGCCCCCAGGTGCCGCCGATCGCCCAGGCGCCAAAACTCAGCGCAGACACTTTCCAACCTGTCCGTCCCAATTCTCTATACTGCATAACCAACTCCTTTTCTTACCATAACTGTAATTTCATTATCCCTGTTTTATCGGTTCCTGACCACCAGGTAAACCTGGCGATTTTCACACATTGGTTCGTGGTTGATAACCACTAAATTGTGAGGATCGTCTCACCCGATTTCAAGAGCTTTGTGAGAGATTCACCCCAGAATTTGACCTCCACCCCCATGGCGAGCAATTGATCAGCCACGCCCAGTGTCTCGGCGCAGCGTTTGCACGCGGTGAACTTGACCCCCATGTCCATCAATTCCTTGATCCTTTCCTGGATGGCGGGATTGGTGGCCGCGACTTCGTCGGCTGCTCCCCAGATTATAATGGTCACTTTGTCCCACCAGCCCTTGAGCAGGCTGTTGCCGCCGTACATCAGGATCATCTTCTCGGCAGTAACCGGATCCCCCGTGGTCCAAAGTATGTAGAGATGAGATTCTTTTTCCATGTGCAAGTTCTCCTTTCGGAAATTTCATGAATTTGTTTGATCGTTACCCAGGTTCCATGACCCGATCTCCACCAGGTTGCCCTCGGGGTCGGCGATCATCGAGGAACGCATCCCCCACGGTTCTGTGCGCGGCGCGTAGACGGGGCGCGCGCCCGCGGCGGTGACACGCGCGAATTCGCGGTCAGCTTCGGCCGCGGTGGGAAGGTCGATCGCGATCTCGAAGGTCCCGTTGATGCCGACCGGATACGAAGGCGCCTGTCCAAGCAGGGCGGGCAGCTGGTTCCTTTCGTACATCGAGAAACGCACGCCGTCCTGTTTGAACTCCGCGTACGGTCCGTTGCCGTCCCAGTCGATCTCGAAACCCAGCACGTCGCGGTAGAACGCGACCATGTGGTGAATATCGTCTACAAAGTACCCGATCATGTTGATTTGCGTGCCCATACGCCTCCTTGCGCTAGTTAAGTACCAGGAACACCCCGGCGCAGATCGATACCTGCGTGTATGCCAGGTGTATACCCGCGGTTTTGAACGCGGCGATCGATTCATCGGCCAGCCAGTAGAATTCCTGTTCCCAGGTTTCGCAAAAAACAGCCCGCGTTGCCGCTTGTTCAGCGCCAGTCATGAAAGCGATATCACCGATGAGAAATTTCCCACCAGGCTGGAGGTGGTTTTCAAGGTACCTACTCACCAGGGCGACTTTCTCATCGAGCGGAAAATGATGGAAGGTATATGCCGAGACAATGAGGTCGTAGCGGCGCGGGAAGGCTACCTGCAGGTCATCGCGGAGATCCATCTGCGCCAGGCGGGCAGCCGGCAGTTTCTTTTGCGCCAACGCCAGCATGGCCGGCGAGAAATCCACCCCCCAGATCTGGCAGCCTCTTTGCGCGAACAGGTTGGCGAGATTGCCCGTGCCGGTGCCCAGGTCGAGCACCGCATCGCCCGGTTTCGCGCAAGATTTATTAACGATCGTACTCAGCACATCTGAATACCCCTCGAAAGGGAATCCGGTATTCAAACCGGCATCCCGGTCATACGATGCTGCCCATCTATCAAATTCATCATGCGGTTTGGTGGGTTTGGTCATTGTGTTGATTATAACAACCCGGGATCCGATTGATCGAGGTTATCAAAAAAAAACCCGGTTACTGATGGGCAACCGGGATTATGAGACAGTGAGCGCGAAAAAACACTTCTTAGGGATTCACCCGGATCACAAATGAGCAGCCAGCCATTCTTCAAGGTCTTTAAACATCACTTCGCGATCAGGTTCGTTGTGAACTTCATGGTAGAGACCATCGTAGATCTTCAAAGTTTTATCAGTGGAACTGGCTTTCTCGAACAGCATCTTTGCGCCGGCCGGGTCGACAAGATGATCCCCGCTGCCCTGCAGGATGAACAGGGGCAGGGTGATCTTGTCTGCTTCGGCGCTGACGCGCGTCATGGCGCGCAGCATCTCGGCGGAAAGGCGCGCCGGCATCTTCCCGTGAAACACCATCGGGTCGTTGACATAGGTTTCCACCACCTGTTTGTCGTGAGACAGGTTGTTGGTATCCAGGCCGATCAGCCCCATCTTAGGCGCGATGGCAGAAAGGACCTTTCCCATCGTGATGGTAAAGGCATTGATGTTCGCGGGAACCACCACCGGCGGGGCTGAAATAACTGCGCCTTTGAATTGAGCCTGGCAGTCCAGCAGGTAAAACGAGGTGATGAGCGCGCCCATGCTGTGCCCATAGATGAACACCGGGATACCGGGGTGCTGTTCCACGATCTTCTTATAATACGTGGTGAGCGGGGCTGTGAAATCCTCAAACCGGTCAAGCATTTCACGCTCTCCATCTGATTTACCGTGCCCGATATGATCCAGGCTGTAGATCGCGTACCCGAGGGGTACAAAATGGTTGACCACGTTGGTATATCGCGAACTGTATTCCCCCACCCCGTGGACGATCATCACAATTGCCTTGATCTCGCCATCCGGCAGCCATGCCTGGTGGTAAATCTTGAGATCGCGCACGCTCTTGAAGGTTCCCTCAAAATGCCTCATCCCATTCTCCTTTGTTGTTTATTAATTGAATTCACCTATCATAATATCACGGAGCATATTAGAAATCACTGATTATTTGCTTTTCCTGGTAATTCGCGGGATGAGGAAGGGGGTGCGGGATTTATATTCCAGGTATTCCTCCCCAAAGCGCATTACCAGTTCATTCTCCTCAACCTTCTTGATGTAGAGCACCAACGACGCAGTAAAGATGCCGACCAGAATTATCGATGAGATGGACCTGGCGAGGATGGCAAGGCCGAGGTAAGCGCAGATCGTTCCGAAGACCATCGGGTTGCGGCAATGTGAAAACGGCGGAGAGACCAGCAACTTTTGCGTGGGAACAATTGGCACAGGGGTTCCTGAGGCCTTGTATACCTGCATGCAAATCGACCACGAAGCGTAAACCATCCCCAGGAGAAGGAGAATCCCGCCCAGGATCCAATTGACCGGACCGAAAGACAAGGAAGGCAATCCCAGGCGCGCGTCCAGCCGCGGCAGGGCGGTGAGGAAAAGATAGGGAAACAGAAAGACAAAAAGAACTCCCGCCGGGACCAATACCAAGATGAAAGACCAGCCGTTATTCCCCCGCTTTGCCCATCGCGTGAAGTGGTTCATCTCACCTCCTGGCGGCCGACCGATTTACTTTCGAGAGGGTTTAACTTTTGCTTGCACCATTGCCACCCTGAACTCAGTCATCCGGCGGATCAGGTCATACGGGATGGGCCGATCGAGCGGGAATTGCACAGCGCCTTTTGACCAGGTGTACGGGATGATCTCTTCCTTGAATTGTTCAATGGCGGAGGGTGTCGGGTAGAAACCGATGTGTTTACTGTAGCCCGCGAAATGCACCAGGTTTTCGTTCAATACGTAGGTCGGCATGCGGTACTTGATCGTCTCGACGGCGGATGGTGCTGCCTGGCAGATAACCGCGCGGATGCGGGTCAGCAAGTCCTGAACCCGGGCAGGAAACTGGGCGATGTATTCATCAACTAGCTGGTTTTTCACGCTGTCTTCCATACAAACCCTCTCTTGTGGTCGCGAGGTGCGGATCTCACCCGGCAGCATGGCCTGGTTCACATCCCGATTCAACCCGGGAGGGCGAAAAGCGCATGCCCGGCGGGGCTGCGAGCGTGAGACGCTGGTTATGCTTCAGGGATGCTGAGGGATTCAGCCTGCGCCAGGTCGGCCACCATCTGTTCGTCTTTGCTTCCGAGGCTGGTGATGGCGTCGCGCGCGATGGTTTTCCTCTCCGCGATCGGACCCTGGGCGTAGACCTTGCCGAGGCTGAAACCGAGCACGTTCAGATTGTTGTCAAGCAGGACATCTTCCACAGTGCCCAGTTTTGTACCGCCGTCGGTCTGGATCTCGCGCCCCTTGAGGTTTCCGACCAGGGTGAAGCCGGCGGAATCCGGCACCTGGTCCTTCGATGTGACCGCTTCATTGTCGGATACGAGCCAGACGTCCACACCGCTCACCTGGATGGCTTCGCGCGGGATGATGAGTTCCTTGCGTTTGATCAATCCCTCGGTGCCAAGGTAGATGCCCACTGCCCGGCGCACATCCGCGTCGAGGTAAAGGTCTTTGACCTCGCCAAGCCTTTTACCGTCCGATATGGTGATTACCGGCTTGCTGGATAGTTGTTTTGATGTGATCATGGATTCTCCCAATTTTCGATGAGATAGATTAATAAACTGACAGTATTCTGTCACGGGTGGCGGTGTCATCCCAAAAACCGCACCGTACAATCATTATAAATGAGATTGCCTGTTCTGATCGGTCACTCATCTGCGGCGCATTTCCTCGGATCGGCGCTTTGCTCTTTGCGCGCCAGGATCAGCGTGTGACCGCTTGAGCCCTCCGGGACAAAGCGGTTCCAGAGCACACGGTAGCCCAATTCACTCAACCATCGCAGGTACGTATCTTTATCCGCGTGATTCCAGTACATTTGACCCCCATCCACTCCCAGGTAGCTGTCCTCAATTCCCGTCCAGCGGTCATCGCCCACGATGACCATCAGGTACCCGCCGGGTTTCAGCCAATTACGAATCCTTTTGAACAGGTCCGGTTGTTCCTCAAGCGGGATATGAATGATCGCATAGAATGACACCACCGCTGAAAAACTTCCGGGCGGAAAGCCCATCCCCGTGATGTCTTCACAGAAAAAGACGGCAGACGGGACAAGCGTTCTTGCACGTTCGATCTGGACAGGTGAGAAATCCACGCCTGTGACCTGGAAACCGGCGCGGATAAACAACTGGTCAACCGGAACGCCATTCCCGCAGCCCACGTCAAGCAGTTGCGCACCTGGTGAAAGCAGGGCGGAAAGCTCGTTGACCCACCCGTCGTATTTGATAAAGTCCGGATCGGCGGGGTCAAGGCTGGCTCCCCGATAAGCGGTTGAGACGCGGTCATAACCGGTGCGTACGATATCCTTCGGGTTCTTGGATTTCAATGGCTGATCCTATGAACGCGCAAAAGGAAATTTCACTTCACCGGCAGCACCTGGTAATCGAAACCGTAACCGTGTGCCTCGGCGGCCTGCTGGACACTGGAGCGGATCGCGCTGAAATCGAACTGATAGGTATATTCCTTGCCGAACAACAGGGATTGTTCTTCGATGGTGCCCTGGCGCGGTTTGTTGAAGGTGTTGTAGGTTTCAGTTTTCACCCCGAAACCGGTGGAAATCCCCCCGTCGATATCGCCACCGGAAGAAAGCCCCGATGCACTTTCAGTAAGGATCTCGGAGAAGTGCAAGGTTTTCGCGGAGTCATCAACACGCAGTCTTGCCGCGTAGGTGAGTTTCTTCTTTGAGAGGAACACCTTTCTCTCGGCGATCACGGTCGAAAAACTCCACAGACCCTTTTTTTCTTTCCATTCCCCATTGTAAGGTGCGAGTGCGGCTTTGATACTTTCGATTACTGTTGCCATTTTTTACTCCAGTTTAGTGGGACGCGAGCACGGTTTCAACATTGGT
Organism: uncultured Anaerolinea sp.; assembly: GCA_964470275.1. GTDB lineage: Bacteria > Chloroflexota > Anaerolineae > Anaerolineales > Anaerolineaceae > UBA6107. Next base: position 10,646 of record CAYYBP010000057.1, read on the forward strand.
GATAAAACGCAGCGTTCCCTCTTCGATCTGAGAAGTGAGCGCTTCAAGGTCGCCGAAGTCGGGATTGTCGATCAGCACATGCTCGAGGATGGAATCCGCCTTGAGCGGGTCTGCCACCAGGCGGTACTGATCCCAACCGGAATCCCGCATCATCTTCCAGTATTTTGCCTGCACCTGGCGGTTGTAACCGGAAAGCCAAACCTCGAAGCGGAAAGCTTCGTGCAGGAAAACCAGCGCGATCTTGAGCTTGCGCTCTTTCAAGGAGGGAGGAATGACGGAAAAATAAGTCATGTCCATGTACCCAAAATACACACTGCCGGGAAATTCGCAATCAGGGAGCCGCTTTTGTATGTGCGCCCGCAGCCGCAGCATGTACTCCATCAAGCCTTTATACGCCTGCTGGATGGACCCTTTTCCCAGTTGGGTTTTGTATTCGCGCATGTTGTGTTCAAAAGTGGTCAATTGGCTGCCTCGCGGATCTTTGATTTATTGGTTTTCAGGCGGCTGCCAGAGTTCGACCTTGTTGCCTTCCGGGTCGATCACCCAGCCGAATTTCCCGAAGGCGGATTCTTCGACACGCTCATCCACGTTGCAGCCCTCGGCGCGCAGCGCGGCCAGCAGGGCGTCCAGGTCGGCTACGCGGTAGTTGATCATGAAGTTCGCTGTGCCCGGCGCGAAGTAATCCGACGAGCGCGGGAATATCGACCACACGGTGGAGCCACTCGCCGCTGGATTATCCGGCTGCCCCCAGGCAAACACCGCGCCGCCCCAATCCAATATCTCAATCCCAAGATGTTTTTTGTACCATTCTCGCAGCGCAGCCGGGTCCTGCGCCTTGAAGAAGATCCCCCCGATGCCTGTTACACGTTGCATGAGGCCTCCTTTTTTTGCACTGTGTGCATTTGTGTAATTATTTCACATTTCCATGGAATTCATCCAGGTAAAACGTTCATTGAGGCGATCAACCCGTCGCCAGGAAGGCCTGGTGGAAGAACACCTGCCCGCTGGGATGGCGACCGTCGAACGACAGGGCGAAGAACACCTCTGGTGGAACACCTTCCAGCACCAGCCCCGGTGTATTCTCAAAGCCAAACTTCGTGTAGTAACCCGGGTGGCCCACCAGGCAGCAACCTTTTGCGCCCAGCTCCTTCAATCGCGCCAAACCTTCCCTGGTCAAGGCTGAACCAATGCCCGTGCGTTGATATGCTGGCAGCACGGAGACCGGACCCAGCCCATACCAGTCTGTAGTGCCATCAGACAGGCTCACCGGAGAGAACGCGATGTGGCCGACAACCCGCCCATCCAATTCCGCGACCAGCGACAGCGTCAACGCCCCGGCGGCGCGCAGGGCATCGATCACAAAATGCTCGGTCTGGTCGCTTACCTCGAGGGTCTTGAAAGCCTCGATGGTAACAAGGCGAATGCGGTCTTCGTCTCCATTTGTTTCGTGCCTGATATTGACATTCATATTCATCACCAGTTGGATTTCCTTAACAAAATCTCGATAATTTTAATTTACTCTACCAGACTCCCGGTATCAACCGATAATGCACCTTTTGAGCGTACTCTTTATACCCTAGCAGGTTTTTCTGCAGGAAGCGGTCCTCCAGGCTTGTGCGGATGAAGAAAACTGCGCCAAAAATAACAACCGGGATGAAAGCCCATGCTGAGTCGAGCAGGAGCGGTATACCCAGGCTCGAAATCAGGCTGCCCAAATAACCCGGATGGCGCACCCAGCTGTACGGTCCGCCCGAGACCACCCGGTGACCGCGTTCCTCCTGGATGCGAACAGTACCTGAGAAGTAGGCGTTTTCAACGAACGCGTACGTCCCCAGAACGTAACCAAGCAACAGCAGCGCCAATCCGGCCAACTCCAGCGGGAGGGAGAACCCTGCCGACCAGTGGAACAACGCATCCAGCCCGGCGACCAGCAAGATAAAGACGCTGCCGAAGGCGACCAGGGGTGAAAGCCATTTATCCCACGGCTGGGTATTTTCATGCTGGT
>CAYYBP010000058.1:0-12513 GCA_964470275.1 uncultured Anaerolinea sp.
GGACCAGACGCTTCGGCGTCAGGAGGCTGCCCGTCTCCTTACGAGTCCCGGGTAGGCTGCACGAACCGTGTGGCAACACACGGTCCAGAGAGATGACCATCGGCCAGGGAGCCGTGCGAAAGCATACCCTCCCCGGTTACAGAATGCGGCTTATCGGCTGGCCTGGTACTCAACACCCGACATAAATCAAATCATAGTCTCAGATCACGGATGGAGCGCTTTTGCATGGCTGCCGCGCCGGTTAACGGACGCCTTGCCATGGGTTGAAGCGTGATGGCGAGCAGAGTTTGCGATAGTGCATCACGAATGGCTGGAAGCCTCAGCAGGCTGCGCCTGATCAACGGCTCGATCTCAGCCAGGTTATCTCCAGTGCTGACAGTTGAAATCTCAAGGGTGTCGACCCCGTCGCGGCGCTCGAGCGCAGCGGTGAAATCCATCACGCCCTCCACCGCGAACACCACCTCGTCCAGATCTGCCTGCCGCAGCAGCCCGCCGCCAACCCCCACCCCCTCGTCAAGGCGGTGGTGGATGCGTTCAAGCCGGCGGAGAAATGACCCACACGGGCATTTTTCGCTGAGAAAGCGGCTGATATCACCCGTGCGGTAACGGATGAGAGGCATGGCCGTGCGGGTAAGCGTGGTGACCACCACCTCCCCCGTCTCTCCGTCCGCAACAGGCATTCCAGTGAGCGGGTTAATCACCTCGAAATACAGGTCGGCTTCGCGCAGGTGGTAGCCGGCGTGCGCGCCGCACTCCACCCCGCCGCCCAGCCCGGTTTCGGTCATGCCGTAGTGGTCAAAAACCTCGCAGCCCCACTGTTTTTGCAGCGACGCGATAATTGATCGGGGTAGACGGTCAGTGGATGTCAGCACCGCCCGCACCTGGCCGGCAGGCAGACAGGGAGCGGACGCATCACACACCGCCAACCGCTGGAGCTGCACCGGAGAGCCAACCAAGAGGTTAATTTCTCTGGCTTTCATCAGCTCGAGGATATTTTCTTCGCCATCTAACTGGTCGGATTTGAACGGTAGACAACCCAGCCGTTGCAGACCTGTGAACAACAGGTCGCCAACGCTACCCGGGCGAGCGCCCGGCAGCAGGATAAGGACCCTGTCACCCGCCCGCGCCAGGGTGGACATACCAACCGCAAAGAAATCAATGGTCAGTTGCTGGTCAGAGGCGGAAAAGAACACCCGCTTGGGGCTGCCGGTGGTGCCGGAGGTCGGGAGGGTGACGATGCGCGAGACCTCGTCTTGGGGTACACACACGAAGCGTGCCGGGTCTTCACGCAGATCGCGGGCGCTGGTGAACGGAAAGCCGGTGAAAGCGGTGAAGTTAAAATCGCCGGACGGAGACTCATGGAAAAGTGCACGGTAAAACGGGCTGCGCTGGCGGGCGTACGCCACCACCTGGTGAAGCCGATCCAGTTGATAGGCGCGCAGGTTTTCAAAATTGAATTTTTCGGCGGATAACCCGGTTTTTCTTGCGATCCAATCATGAAGCGGGGTGATCGTCATTTGACTTCCGGGCGATAGACGGCTTTCCCGAGCGCGCTGGTGAGGTTGTACGAGCAAAACGGAATAAGGCCGCCATTATTGCCGGCGACGTTGATGCAGCAATCTCGCAGCAGCTCCAGGTCGAGGTTCCAGGCGTCTTGAAATGCCATGCCGGAAATGGAAAACTGGTGGGTGCGGGCGCGCTCGAGAATATCATCCCATTTGCCAAGCGACGAGGAGCAGCAGCTTTTCTCCTGCTGGGGCGGCTGCGGATAGACCCAATTGCGCGCCACGAATTCCCGGGATCTCATCACGCCTTCGCGGGCGCTTTCGGGTTCCTTGCAGCTGCAGTCCGCGTCCGCGCGGGTCTTCACCGGTTCCAGCGTGCCATCCGGCATGATGATGAACGTGGCATGGAAGGAGCAGTAAGCGTTTTCGCTGCCCTTGGGCTGAAAATCAGTCACCCTCACCAATCCATTGGTCTGCTCCGCCAACCCACGGATGATCTCCGGGATGGTGATGCGGTCTTCATCTTGCGGCGTACGCGGATAACGGCCAAAGTAACTGACCGGCTGAAAATGGATACCGCGCACCGCCGGGTATTGCGCCAGGGCAAATTCCACGATGCGGCCAATTTCGCTGTCGTTCACCCCGGGTACGATCGTGGGAACGAGCACCACCCCAAGCTCCAGCCGGCGGCAATTTTCGATCGCCTGCAGTTTTTGCGCGAGCAGTTTCTTTCCGCGGATGGTTTGATAAACGGCGTCGTGCATGCCGTCGAATTGAAGATAGACCACCTGGAGCCCGGCGTCCTTCAATAACTGCAGGTAAGTAATGTCGCTGCCTATGCGCAAGCCATTGGTATTGACCTGGAAGTACGTGAACCCGTGTTCCCTGCCCAGGCGGATGATCTGCGGCAGGTCATCGCGCACACACGGCTCGCCACCAGACAACTGGATATTAAAAGGTCCGCCGGCGTCCAGCATGGCGCGGTACCATTTATCGATCGTTTCCATAGGGGTGTCTTCGCCGGCTCCGACTTCGGATGAAGCAAAACAGACCGGGCAGCCAAGGTCGCAACGCTGGGTCACCTCCAACAAAACGCAGCAGGGCTGCTGGCGGTGATCAGGGCATAACCCGCAGTCAAACGGGCAGCCAAGCTCCACGCTGGTAAATGGATGGGCAGGATAATTGGGAATCTTTACGCGCCCCCAGGCGAGATAATCCGGCGCGCCGCGCCACAAGATGGTTCTGAAAAAGCCATGCTTTGGGCAGGTTTTTTCAAGATACACCTCGCCAGCCCGCCCCACGCGTTTGGCGGGGATGCGCGCCAGGCACACCGGGCAAACGCTCAGGGTGTTGATGGTGAAATCGGGCTCACTCATCACACGGGTTTCCGCTCAGATCGAAACCATACGCGACCAAAAGCTCTTTGCATTTCTGGTACACCTCGTGAACAATGCCCGGGCAGCGGATGGTGAAGTTGGCTGTATTATCCTCCAGGATATCGTCACAATTCATACCCCCGTGCCGGCTGCCAACCTCCCGGCTAAACCAATCCACCAGGTCGAGCAGCATCAGGTTGAGGCGTTCGTCCTCCTCCTCTTCAGGCGTGCCTTTGCCGGCGTAAAGCCCCAGCATGCAGGCGCCGCCTGTTAGAGCCCCACAGATCTGACCGCTGAAGCCGATCCCGCCGGCCAGGGCGTGAACCGAGCGCAGCAGGTCGGGGTTTTGCCTGCCCATCAGGTCCAAGGCCAGCGAAACAATGATCTGGCTGCAATAGTAACCCTCCGCACGTTTCCGTTGAACATTGAGTAGATCATCCATCCATTCATCTCCTTGCAGTCTGACCGCGAGCGGGTCAAACCACCGTTGCGATCAAGAGGTAATACCCCAGTTTCACACCTGCCGGAAACCCTTCCCCATCAGAGTCGGACGGCTGCTTCAGAAACAGGCGGTAGAATTCGCGCGCGGAGCCCAGCTGGATTATTTTCTCAGCCATCCAGCACTTGAGCGCGGGGGTCTGATCGAGCCACGCGGTAACCTGGAATCCCGCTTCAGCGATCCAGCTTCTTATCCCGGCTTCGGTCATCACCCCTGCCAGGCAATCGCTCGCCGAAAGAACCATCACATCGGCAGGGTTTTGCACTTCACGGATGTAGATGTCGGTGAGGACAAGCACACCCGAAGGTTTGAGGACTCTTCTAACCCCGAGCAGGGTCCGCAACGGATCGCCTGCCAGGCTGAAAGCGCATTCCATAAACACCGCGTCCTGGCTGCCGCGTTCGAGCGGAATTTCGGCGCAATCTGCCTGAACCAGCGGCAAGATCTGACCGGACAATCCTCTTTGAAGCATGTCCGCAGACCTGTCCAGTCCGACGGCGTTCAGGTGATATTCGCGGACAAGCAATTCCATCGTTCCGCCGGCTCCGCAGGCAATATCCAGCACATTCGCGCCTTCATTCAGCGCGCAGAGATCGATCGCCGCGCGGGTCAACTCGATACCCCCAGGGCGGTTGACATGCAAGCAGGCGGATGCATCTTTTTCAGTTTGCTGGAGGAAACAGCCCGCGCAATAAGTCATTACTTGTCTTCCAATAACTTCTCCACGTCCAGCATCTTGCCGAGCGCCATTTCCGCCGGCACCAGCGGACGATTGCACTTAGTACACACGAGCAAATCCACCGGGTAACCATTGCCCAGGTAACTGATGTTCACCGGCCGCACTTCCAACACGCTGCCGCATTTACCGCAGGTCCAGGTCTTTTTATCGTCAGGGTGAGAAGGTGTCGTCATACGCTTGTATCTCCGCCAAACTCCATGCGGTGACTGTACGCGTCAAAAACCTCGTACGCCTCGCCGCTCTTGCTGTACTCGACCCAATAAGTGATCAGGTTGGGCTTGAAATACGCCAGCGCGTGACCAGTTTCCTGGTTGAGGAAAAACTCCCCGCTGGTTTCAGCGTGCTCGATTACCCGCTGCACGTCCTCCGTGAGGATCAGGCGGGATTCAAGTTTCTGCCGCATTTCAGTGGATAACAAAATCCGGTAGTTTTCATGCGGTTCAGCCATATCAACATCCTTTCCCTGCAGCAGCCTGACCATTTTTTGTTTGACGCGCATCCGGTTTTCGTGTCGCTGAGAATAATCAGGTGGTTTGCGGCGGGCAGTTTTCGCAACATCCTGCGAATACAGAAGGTCGAGGATGTGCAGGGTGGGTTTTCCCTCCGCGGCAAAAAGATCCCGGCACATGACGCAGTATGTGATGTAATCCCCGGCGTCTTCGTTGATGCGGCGGTTGATGATCTTCCGGGTCAATTCAGGATTTGCCAGCCAGACCACACCGCCGTAGCCGCAGCATTCGGTCAGATCGCGGGACATTTTCAATTCACCAAATTCGACCCCGATGCCTTCAAGAAGCTGCCGGGCGGAATCCTGCCAGCCGCGTTCATAGCGGCTGGTGCAAGGATCGTGGATGCGGTAGACCCCGCCAGGCGGCGTACTGCCCGCAGGCTCAATTTGCGCCTTGGTCAACTCCTGCCATAGCGGCATCGTTTCGCAGCCCGGCAGGATCGTTTTTAGCATCTTGTCACAACTGGAACAGGCGAGCACAAGCCGGGGTTTTCCGAGGGCTTCCCACTCGTTGCGCAGGATCGCGCCAGAATCCTCAAATAGATCTGTTTCCCCCGACCAATCCGCCGGAGCGCCGCAGCAGCGCAGCATGATTCCCAGGCCGGGCAGAGTGCGTGCCAGGTCCTGGTAGATCAGCGGTATGTACTCTGGGTTGGACGCCGCCAGCTGACAACCGGGGAAAAAGAGCGTTTCGCAGCGGCTCCCATTTGGCGGACCGGTGGCGAGGATGAAACGGTCGCTGTTGCTGAACGCCATGTCGCGCAGCGCGAAATCGTGCGCCGAGATCGGCATTTTCTTCTTGTTCACCATTGTCCGGCGCGTTTCCAAGCTAACCGCGCCCATGTCCAGGTCAGTCGGGCAAACCCCCTTGCACAAGCCGCACAAGGTGCAGGAGTTGATCATTTTGTTCGCCGACCGGACGCGCATGATGATGGAGAGATTGTTGTAGATTTCGCGAACATACTTGCGCGGATAGCTGCCATAATGCGCCAGGTATTCGCACACCTTCACGCATTCCATGCAATCGCACTGGATACAGCGGGCGGCTTCGCTCGCGGCTTCTTCACGGCTGTACCCCCCCGCTGGAGCTGAGGCGATGACCGCATCCAGCGCCGGGATTTCATCGATCCTGGTCACCAGCCTGGTATCGTAAACGGCTTCATTCTCCCGCGAGGCGGTGAGGGACACCTTTTGCAGGTGGCGGTCAATACTGATCGCCGCCCGCTTCCCGTCAGACAGCGAGCGAATGGTCGAACGTGCGTGCAACAGGCTGCCGCCAGCGAACACGCCCGGACGGCTGGTCTGAAAAGTGACCGGGTCGACCAGTAAGCGACCATCGGCGCCAGTTTCGAGGTCAGGGAGGAGTACACCATCGGACCCGGGTGCCAGGAGGACCGCGTCGTACCCGTTAATTGGAAAGGCATCCAGGTTGAAAGGCTGACCAACCCGGAGGTCGATCCCCAGGTTGAGAAGAACCCCGGTCTCGCGCTCAAGCACCTCTGCTGGCAACTGCGTTTGCGGGAGTTGACGCAGACCACCGCCAAGCGAATCGGCTGCCTCAAACAGGGTCACGCTGTATCCCTTGCGCGCCAGTTCATGCGCCGCGGTCATACCGCAAAGCCCGCCGCCAATGACAGCAACCGTGCCGTTCTTGCGCGGCAAAGACGCAGCGGGACGCGCTTCACCCCTCCCATACTGGCAGACCGCCAGCTCCACGCCAGCAACCCGGAGCGACCCACCGATACTCGCGCGGTTGCACACGGGCTTGCACGGCTCGTCGCAGGTGCGGGCGATGATTTCCGGGAAAAGGATTGACTTGCGCAGGGTCTTATACGCTGCCGAAAAATCCCCGCTGGAGGCTTCCTTCAACATCTGCCGGATGTTTACATGAACCGGGCAATACGCGGTGCAGGGCGGGTCACAATCCTGTATGCATTGGTCTTCGAGCTGGTGTAAACGCGTCTGATCCATGTCATTCCCAAGATACGCCATTATTCCGATAAACACAAGGGGTATAGCCCTGTTGTACTCCGGCTATACCCCATGCACAAAAGCAGCCTCAGGACAGGTTTATGACAAGGCTTTCAATCCCGCCAGGACCTTTGAGGGATAAGCGGGAAGCTCTTTTATCCGCACCCCGCAGGCGTTGTAAACCGCGTTGAGAATCGCGGCGTGCGGCGCCGTGTTGGGCAGTTCACCCACGCCTGATGCGCCGAATGGACCACTCGGGCGCGGCGTTTCGAGGTAGATTAGCTCGATGTTATCAGGCACATCCCTGGCAAACGGTATGCCGCATTTCACCATGTTGGTGTGCTTGTTCAGGTCTTCAAAGTCTTCGCTGAGCGCGAAACCCACGCCCTGGGCAAGACCACCGTACAACTGACCATCCACAACCGCACGGTTATTGATCTTTCCGATGTCCGCGGCGAGGGTAAGCTTATCCACCACGACCTTGCCGGTCTTCGTGTCCACGGTCACTTCCGCCAGGAACACACCGTACATATAGTTGGCGATCGGGTTGCCCTGCCCGGTATCCGGGTCGCCGATCTCCGTTGGCGAGGTCCATACACCGGAGTAGCGCATCGGCAGGTTGTCTTCAACCATTTCTTCGTAGCTCAGGTAGCTGCCGTCCGGCTTGCGGATGGCATCCAGGAAGTTTTCGCAGCACACCTTGATGGCGTTGCCTGTGACCACCTGGCTGCGACTGCCGCCCGCCGCGCCGCCATCGGGTGCGCGGCCGGTGTCGTTCAATTCCAGGTGGATCTGTTCCGGCAGCAGTCCTAACGGGCGCAGCGCTTCGTGCGCGGTGCCGAGAGCGCCAGCATCAGCGCCCTGCCCGTGGTCGCTCCAGGTTGTGGAGAGCAGCACGCCGTAGGGAGTTCGCTCGATCCAGGCTTCGGCGGTATCCGGTCCATCTCCGCCGGCGCCGTAGATACCAATCGCCACCCCAACGCCTTTTTTCTTCTCGGGGGTTGTCTCGGCGGCAGCTTTTTTCTTCGCTTCCTGGTATTTTGGACGGATCACGTCGATCAATTGGAGGAGGGTGAATACTTCCGGAACCTGCCCGGTAGGCGTAGTCGCGCCAGGGCGGTAAACGTTTTTGTACCGCAATTCCAGGGGGTCGATGCCGATCTTCTCCGCGAGTTCGTCCATCAGGCTTTCCGAGGGGAATTCGCTTTCAGGAGCGCCATAGCCGCGGAACGGCGCACCCCAGGCGTGGTTGGTGCAGACGGTCCGGCCACGGCCGCGAATGCTGCGGATGTCATATCCGGCGCCGATAAACTGCGCGCCTTTGTGGGTGAGCAAGTCGCCAAACTCGGAGTACGCACCATGGTCAACGATCCAGTCGGTTTCCATGGCGAGCAATTTGCCTTCCTTATCCGCGCCAAGTTTCACCCTGGTGAAGAACGGGGAGCGCTTGCCGGTGTAGGTGATGAACTGCTGATAATCGTATTCCAGGTACACAGGGCGCTGGGTGGCAATACAGGCTGCTCCGACCAGGGCTTCGATCGTCGGGCAGAATTTGTAGCCAAAGGTGCCGCCGGCTGTGTTTTGCACCATGCGGATCTTGTCCGCTGCCACGCCCAACCCGTCGCAAATCATCATGGCGTGCAGGTAGAGCGCAATGCTCTTGGAGTGGATCGTGAGACGCCCTTCATCATCGTAATAGGCGAACCCCATGTCCGGCTCGATCGTCAGATGAGGCTGGCGCTGGGTGTAATAGGAATTTTCAACCACGTAAGCGGCGGAGCCCATGAGAGGTTTTGTATCCTCCCCTTTCACAACGCCTTGTTCAAAATACACGTTGGGCGTACCGGGGTGGATCTCGATCGCGTCGTCGGCCATGGCCTCGAGGGCATTCATGTAAGCGGGCAATACCTCAAGGTCCACCTTCACCTTTTCCGCGGCTGCGAGCGCCTGCTCGCGGGTATCGGCGCACACAATGGCAATGGCATCACCGTACTGGAAAACCTTGGTATCGCAAATGATCGGGCGATCCCAGCCATCACACTTGTTGGTCGGGAAGGTCACCAGCCCGTTGATCCGGTTGTTGCCTTTGACGTCCTTGTGTGTGACGATCTTGAACACACCGGGCATTTTTTCCGCTTCTGAGGTGTCGATGCCAAAGATGTTGGCGTGGCTGACCTTGGCCTGCACCAGGGCAAGATGAAGCGTGTTTTTCGGTAATTTCAAGCCCAGGTCGGCGCCATAATCGGCAGTGCCGGTAACCTTGGCTACCGCGGAGGGACGCGGGTACTTGCCGCCCCAGATGCGGCCATCTTCCGGCAGCTTGTATTCGATGCTCTCAACGGGTTTATCGCCACGCAACACAGCCGCGGCGTCCATGACCGCGTCGACGATGGGTTTGTAACCCGTGCAGCGGCACGCGTTGAGGTTCTTCTGGAACCAGGCGCGCACATCCTCCCTGGTGGGCGCGGGATTTTCATCAAGCAGCGCCTTGGAGGAGACCACAAACCCGGGCATACAGAAGCCGCACTGGGCAGCGCCGTGGAAGACAAGCGCTTTCTGGATCGGGTGCATGTCTTTGGGATTCCCAATCCCTTCCACGGTGGTGATGCACGCCCAATCAGGCACTTTTTTCATTTTGGTAATACACGAACGGACCAACTTACCATCCATGATGACCGAGCAAGACCCGCACACCCCGTCGTTGCAGCCGACCTTGGTGCCGGTTAACCCGAGCTGAGCCCTGAGCACGTCGGCCAGTGATGCCTCCGGATCGACCACCAATATCCGGGGAATGCCATTTACCATGACGCTCTTCTTTAGCATGAATCATCCTCCTGAGAAATATATTGAGAGATCAGTTTTTAGGCAATACGAGATTTCTATAATAATTTTAGTGATTTTTGAAATTTACACAACTGCAATTGACGGGTGGGAATAGTGTCATTCTTCCCATTCCTGCTTTGAAACGATGCTGAGGTAATTGTAAAAATTCAGTTAAACAAGCCCAGAATTTGCGACCCTCCATAAGCAAAGATAAGCATCTTACCTGTCTTGCCTATCCAACTGTAAATCAGGTATTTCCACAACGGCATACGCAGCGCGCCAGCCACCATCCCGGCGATATCAAAAAACGGGTTGGGGACAAACGCCAAGACCAGCACGGTGATGCCGCCGTATTTTTTCATCCACCCGGTGACTCGGGTATACCAGGCGCGGTTCTCGATCACGCCCTGCCCGCTGAAGCCGGCCAGGTAACCGGAAAGCTCGCCGATCGTGGCTCCGGTCGAAGACGCAAGGGCAACCCAGAACGGGTTGAATACCGCGCCCATGGCAGAGGTAAAAAGAACACCCGGCACAGGCAGGATCAGCGTGGCATTGGATAAAACAGAGAGCAGAAAAATGCCGGGATATCCCAACGCTTCCAGCTCCTGCACGCGGTCGCGGTTGATAAACAGGAATACCGTCAGGGCGATCACGGCCAGGAATGCGATCACCCGGACGAGGTTTAACCGCCAACCTGTTAATTTCATGATTACTTCTGGTCTTCTTTGAGCAGGGATTCTATCCTGGCGATGACCATATCCATGGCGACCTCGTTAAGCCCGCCTTCAGGGATGATCACATCGGCGTAGCGTTTCGAGGGCTCGACAAATTCCATGTGCATCGGGCGGACGGTTGTGAGATATTGCCTGATGACCTTCTCGGTCGTCCTCCCTCTTTCCTCAATGTCCCGCTTCAAGCGCCGGATGAACCTGATGTCCGAATCTGTATCCACAAAGATCTTGACATCAAAAAGCGAGCGTAAACCGGGTTCCGCGAAGATCAGGATGCCTTCCACCAGGATGACCCGCTTCGGCTCAACGTGGATCGTCGCGCCGGTGCGGCTGTGTGTGGTGAAGTCGTAAACCGGCACCTCGATGGCTTTCCAGTCCTTGAGCGCCAGGATATGCGCGATCATCAGGTCAGATTCCAGCGAATCCGGATGGTCAAAGTTAACCTCGGCGCGCTGATTGGGCGGGAGATCAGTCAATTCGCGGTAATACGAGTCGTGCTGCAGGTAGGAGATGCGGTTCTTGCCAACCCGCTGCAGGATGATATCAGCCGCTGTGGTCTTGCCGGACCCGGAACCTCCGGCTATGCCAATTACCAGGGGAGTTTTTCGATTTTGCATGGCTCAATTATAGCGGATAGTCAATTTTCAGTATAAAAATTGGCATTATTTGAAAATCCCAGGTTCTTGGGGGTTAATACTTGCCAAAATAGTAGAAGAGAATCTTAAGGTATTCCTCAACCGTCAATGTGATCCCTTCAGGAGTCTTATACCAGGTATTGGAGCGGTACCAATGCCCAACGACCGGCCGCACCTGGATTTTGATCGCGCGGTCGCGCAGTTCGTGCCTGAAGATCACACGCGTCCGCAGGGTGTGGAAGGGGTCGGTGATGATGATCAAGGATTCAGCGCCCCGGTTGGTCGCCAGGGTGCGGATCGCCCTGGCTTCTTCCACGGTGTTGGATACAGTCGCCTCGGTGACATAGATCTTATTCAGATCGATGCCGCCCTGGTTGGCATCCCGGATCAGAGTGTCACGGGCAGCGTCGCTGGTGTATGTTATGTACAACTCGTCTACATAATGCTCATCAAACAACCGGGCTGCCTCGGCAACACGATCGCCTGTATCGCCGCTCAACGCCACCGCCGCGTCAGCCTTTTCGAGAGGATCCGCGTAAATCAACAAACCACCCAGTCCACGCAGGATGAAAGGGGAAGCGGCGAGCACGAGCAGGACGAATACCAATACTGCCAGGCAGCAGCCCCGGTTTTTTTTGGGTAGACGAGTGGAAGAATTTTCGATGTTTTTGTTCATGTGTAAATTGTACTCCAACAAAACTCCTCCATCTCTGAGGTGGGAAATTGTTATAATCCATGGAGAAGGGTAATTTCAAGGCACTACAATTGGTACTGAAGGGATCACAGAGAAGCCCTCAAATGACGAAAACATTGCAACTTGTGGATGACAGCACTACCGCCTGGCCAGAAAGGTATAACGTCAGAGCCGAAGTCACCTACCGTGACCGCAGGGGGAATCACTCACGCATGCAGGTGATCGCCTTTCAACGGGACATGACCCGCGAACAGGCGGATGAACTGCTGGCGGCGCTGGGATTCAACCCCGCCATGAAGGGTTACCATTACCTGGTCTCCCAGGCCAAAGATACCTTCTCGCTCGAGGAAGCGGACGCGCTCGTGAATTACCTGAACAGCAGGAAAGGCACCCTGGCGCGCATGCAACCCGCCAGGCTTCCAAGCGAGAACACGATGGGCGCCAGCGCCATTCCGACCCTGCCGTCGTTCAAGGATGGCGCGATCTACCGGTACCATACCGAGCCGGGCTACCCGCTCAAGTTCCGGGTGGAGTCGATTAACATGCGGATCTACCTGTATATGGCGCGCCTGGCGCGCGAATTTCAAGGCTTAGACAATGATGAGAAAGCGGGAGAACTGGGAAATTGATCAGATCATCCAATCAGTTATATGCGAGGACACAGGCTGCGTGAAATGATAACAATCAGGCGCGTATTTTCCCATTCCGTACATATATTTCTCACCTTCGTGGTTATCGCCGGTGTCATGCTGGCTGGCTGCGCCCCCCTGCCAGGCGCGGTTGAGCGGGCGGTTGCCAAAACGCAGACTGCCATGCCAACCTCCACCGCCACGGCAACGCTCACGCCCACCGCCACCGCGACCCCCACGCCAACCCTCACCCCGACCGCCACCCCCACCCCAACCCCCACCCCGCTGGGCGGTTCAGGGAAATTGCTGCTCAACGCCCATCGCGGCGATTCTCCATACGAATTCTTCAGCATCTACCGCTACGAAATTGAAACTGACCAGACCAGCCTGGTGGCTGACAATT
>CAYYBP010000059.1:0-12487 GCA_964470275.1 uncultured Anaerolinea sp.
CTGTTATTGAATCAATTTTTAGACGTGTGTAGCGCTGGCGGTGCCCGGTTTTCACACGGATGCGCTTCTTGGGTGAATACTTGAAAGTAAACACTTTGGGACCCTTTACCTGGTCTACTACTGAAGCCGTAACCTTCGCGCCTTTCACTGCAGGGGTTCCCACATGGATAGTCTCATCTTCGACAACGAGTAAAACGTTTTCCAGCTTTACTTCCTGCCCATTTTCAACTTCCAGCAGGTCTACATCGATCGTAGCCCCTTCGACGGTCTTATACTGCTTACCGCCATTTTCAACAATTGCGTATTTCATTCTTAAGATTCTCCAATCTTCACTTCACCGTTACCTCGCGAGGATTCGCCAGTCCGCGGGGAAGTTGGAATTATGCTCTACCTCACGGTTACCCGCTCCGGTAGAAAGGCAGACGGTATTATACAGGCTGAACGCCAACCTGTCAATGTAATCGTATTAGTTCATTGTGCGGGTGATTTGAGCCGCCGCCCCTCGCCCTCCCGCACCGTCATTCCTTTGCGGTCCAGGTATTCGAGGAAAGCCTGCGAATACTTGCGACTGGTTGAAAAATGGTCCCGAAATTCTGCCAGTGTCAATAAATTGCCTCGCGCGCACTCGGAAACAACAAATTTCAGCATTTCCTCGTATTCATCGCCGCGAAACACGACCTCGGCATTCAACTGGACCATGACGTTCTGCTCCAGAAGGGATTGGTACAGGTCGGGTCCAAGGATCTCCCGGGCAATTTTCACCGATGGCGGATTATAAGGATTTTCTTTTACCTGCTCGAAATAAGATGTATAGCGCTTTTCCTGGTTGGCTGATAGTTTGACCCTGAAGGATTTAAGAGAGAGGATCCCATTGTTCTCTTTCACGAAATCCGAGCGCTTCCATTCCCCGAGGCAATTTGTAAATACGCCGGGTTGGATTTTCAACCTGGCTCTTAATTCATCCAATTTCATACCTGGTAGCAATGGATACCGTTCATGAAACGCTCTTATGAGCTCCGTCACCTGCCTGGTCAATCGCTCCCATTCCACGGTCGTAAGCAGCATCGTCTCATCAGTCTCAATATCGCCCAATATCACAATTTTTCGTTGGTCTACCAGGGATTGGAGGACCTGCGTTAGAGCATCTCCGGATTCCTTATCCAGCGCATCCGCCAGGTCTTTGCGTGTAACGAAAGGTGAATCGAATATCCGGGAATAGAGACGGTCCTGAACTGAATCTGAACTGATCGCTCTAAAGCGTTCGAGCGCGTATGGATCATGCAGTTTATAGAATTTTGCAGGATGAGCGTCCAGCACTAACCCGCCGCCGATCGTTAGCGCTGGCGACATCCTGCGCAGGATGAACCTGTCGCCTTTATCGAGGACCATCTTATTCTCAAACTCGATCTGGACGTAACCTGTCTCCCCCGCCGCGAGGCCGGTAGTTTGCATAACGCGTACTCGCCCGGCACATTCTGCCGTATGGGCGTAGATCTTAACCGTCTGGTTGTGCTTGATCCCGACCGGTGAATCCGCCAGGATCTCGATCGAGGCATCAATGAGTGTGGTCGATTGCAGCACTCCCGGGCGGGTTACCACATCTCCCCTGGAAATTTCATTAACATCAATACCTACCAGGTTGATGGCAGTGCGGCTCCCGGGTGTAGCCCGGGTTTCATTCTTCTTGTGAGTCTGCAACCCGCGGATGCGCCCGCTTTTTTCAGAGGGCAGCACGATGATCTCCTCGTCTGTGTCCAGGCACCCACCGATCAGCGTGCCCGTAACGACCGTGCCATATCCCTGGATCGAGAACACCCTGTCGACTGGCAGCCTCGGTTTTTTCCGGTCCGGCTGCACGCCGGATTGTGTCAGCATCAGGTCAATTTCCTGCCGTAATCGATCAAGTCCTTCACCGGTTAGCGAGGAAACACGAATGATCGGAGATTTGGCCAACACTATGGTCGCGAGCGTCTTTTGAATGTCAGATTCAACCAGGTCGATCCAATCTGGATCACTGACCATATCCACCTTGGTCAGCGCAACCACCCCCCTGGGGATCTGCAAGAGATTGATGATTGACAGGTGCTCGCGCGTTTGGGGCATGATGCCCTCATCCGCGGCGATCACCAGCAGAACAGCCTCGATTCCCCCTACCCCCGCCAGCATGTTCGAGATAAAATCCCGGTGCCCGGGAACGTCGACAATGCCGATCGGACCCAGGCTCGGGCTTTCATACCAGGCAAAGCCCAGGTCAATGGTCATTTGCCGTTTTTTCTCTTCGCGTAATCGGTCTGGATCTATCCCGGTTAATGCCTTGACGAGAGTGGATTTTCCGTGGTCAACATGACCTGCCGTACCAATGACATGCATATCCTAAACCTTCTTACCAAGCGTCCTCTCGTACGAAGTCAGGAAATCATTGGTGATCGTTAAAAGACCCTTGATCCTCTTCTCTGTTTCTTCGTTGATCGTATTGACAACGTCGCTTAATTGCTGGGTGACATCCTGCAGCTGGGTGAGTTGGTCGGTGATCTGAGTCAGACCCCTGTTATTCTCTCTCGTGGTTTCTTCCTGGCTTAACGAGTAATTCGTCCAACGTTTTTGATCATCCGCTTTGAACGCGGTCCATTCCTGCCTGAACCTCTCCTCAGCCAGCCGGTTCATCTCCGTAATTTCGTTGATCCTGCGATCAAGGCGCTGGTTGATCTCATCAAATTCACTTTGTGATTTCTTGACCGCCCGGTGCGTGTTATCAAGATTGACCAACTGGGTCTGGAAGTTGTTGCTGAGGGTCTCGATTTGATCAATCTTTCCCTGCCATTCCTTCCACAATTTTTCAAAATCAACACTCTGCCTGGATTGATTTTCGATGAACTGGATCTGCTGCTGGTCCCGCAGGCGTTCCCTGGCAGCCAGGTCATTGATCGCAGTGTCAAGTTTCTTTATGAATTCTTTTTGTGAATCGGTAATGGTCCGTTCTTCATCGATCTTCTTTCGTAACGAGGCAACCTCAACCTGGATGTCTGAGACCCGCTTGGATTCCAACCTGTAATTGTCTTCCAACGATTTATGAAGGCGCAGAAGTTCCTCGTCCTTGAGTTTCAACTCAGGGAGCTGCCGGACGGCATCATCCACCTTCTGGTTCATCCGAAAATCGTCTTCCGATGTGCTCTGGATGGATTTCTTAAGGTCGTTGATCACCTTTATTTCATTCTGAATTTCCAATAGGCGTTTGTTGATCGCGTCCAGGTCGTCTTTCCGTTGGTTATCGACCTTTTTCTCGACGGATGAAGTTTTCTTTTCGATTTCGGAGATTTGCTTCACCAGGTCGACCCTTTGTTTTGAGATCGCTTCTTCAAATTCACCGATCTTCACAAGGTCAACTGAGGATTTTTTCAGATCGTTGTGCAGATTTTTAATCTCTCTCTTTTGATCGAGGATGGTTTGTTGTAATCTTGAAACAGAGTCTTGTAATTCGCCGATGGATTGCCGATCCTTTCTCCGTTCGGATTCCAGCCACTCAAACTGCTTCAAGATTTCTTCGTTTTCCATGTTTAATCCTTTCTATCATCAAACCCGTGCGCATAAAAATTGTTAGCGCAGGGCGCTAACCAGGTAAGCAATAATCCCGGGGAACCACCCAAGAACGATCAAAATTAGTGATCCACCGCTGATGAATATCGCCTGAACTATTGTCTCATGAATTTCCCATTTTTCGTTCCCGGGATAGGTAAGAGAGATGAAGATTCTCAATAATCCAAATAACATACCAGCTAATCCAACTGCGATCCATAACACTGTAGAGGTGGAAATTGACCCAACCTGATGCAGCGTTTCAAGTTTGTAAGGGAATCCGGCAAACAATGGGAACCCGGCAAGAGTAAAAAGACCGATGAGAACACCGATGGAGGAAAATGGAAACTTCTTTAATGCTCCCCGGATCCCGGTGAGGGATAACTCCATCCCGGTCTTGGACATAACCGCCAGTGAAAATCCGATCATCAGCAGGCTTAACACCCTGGGAAAGAAGGATTGATATAACAACTGGTCTCCCCCATCTGCGAACAGGCTGAGCATCAACAAGGCGAAGCCGGATTCCAACAGAACACAATAGGCGAGCAAGCGCTTGATTTCTTTCTCCGTGGTCATCCAAATTCCCGCGGTGACGATCATGATACTGCCGACATTGCGTAGAACCGGAGACAGGTAGAGAGAGTCCCTCAGCCAGATGTAATTTGTAATGAAGTCCTTCAACAGTACCAGAATTGTGATCGGCAGAATGTTGAATATCAAGCTCAGGTACAAGGGATTGACTTCAGCGGAAAACTGCGGGACCCAGGAATGGAACGGAAAAACCGCCAGCCAGAAAGTGAACCCGATCGCGAGGAAAACCGCCGCGCTTGTTAACTGCTTTCCCTCTGAAAGGCTGGCCTGACTACCACCCAATACCCAGCCGGTAAACAGGATGAAAGGCACCGCTAGCGAGAGAAAAATAATAAATCTGAGGATTCCTTTCCCCAGATGACTGGTTTTTTCTCTGACCAGGGGAACCATCATCAATACAGCCATTTCAACCAGAACCGCTGAATAAAGAAAAGGTTCTACCGCCTGCGCGCTGATGAGAAGCGCGGTGACTAAGATGGACAATGGAATGGCCTTGGCAGGAAAGTATGAGCGGTCGATTGTGCTGATAAACAGCAACAGGGTGCCGTACAACAGTACCAGAACGATCCGATCCTCGTTGCTCAAAACAAGAGCCCGCCCCAGAAACTGCAGCTCCGGCTTGAAATCGATCACGAATTGGCCGACCCGGATGACATTCCCGATCGGTTGAAATACCGCGACCAGCAACAGCAACAGGCTGGACAATGACCCGATCCACTTGATTATGCGTTGATGATTGAGGAATGGGAGCATGACCGTCCCCAGAACAAATGGAAAAACAATCCACAGAACTGGGGCGCTCATGATTCCTTCTCCTTCGAGGGCGGCATGATTAAATATGCGCCAACCAGGGCGATAAACAACATCACCGCAGCGAGCAATCCATTGATGAGCAGGGACTTTTCCACTGATCCATAAATAATCTCGAAACCAGACAGGAAGAGTAGAAGTCCAAGAATGATCCGGAAAGGCTCGTGAAAAATTCCCAGCATGAGCAGACCGCAAATCAGCATGAAGAGCGCTGGCAGGCTCTGATCCACGCTGATTACCAGAAAATTCACAATCTTTTGCTGGGTAAATAACACGACAACGATCCCAAAAAGCAGAATTACGGTTCTAAAGATCCTGCCTGTCCTGGTTTCCTCCAGCGTCATGTTGAGGTCGCCGGATGACAAGACCAGGATCAAAATGGACATGATTCCAGCTACAAGCTTGCTCAAAGCAAAACCAAAAGTCCAGAATTGAATGTTTATGGCAAATACGATCACGAGGACGCCGATGAACGCGATGGCAACCTGCTTTTTTGTATCCGCCAACATCATGCCAAATAACAATAACGAGAGGGCGCCAACCGCGATGTAATTCAGCCAGTGGTTCATCTTGGCACCTGGGGGACTAGAAGCAGGGAAATGATTAACACCACGAATAGGAAACTCCAGAGTATTCCGCCGTCGCCCTCCAACACCCGCACGATCATCTGGATGATCTTCCCAATCGCGTCGATCAGGCGCTCCCCCAACCACGTAAGCCAATTCAAACGAAATACGCCAGATAATCTCGTGCGAATGCGGCTCGCAATATTTTCCACTTTCTCCGACGGATACAAGTTCTTGAGTTTTCGCCGCTTGAAGATCCTGCTCAACACCACCAAACATGCTGTGAGTACGATGACTGCGGCAATTGCCCACCAGGTGGCCTGATAATTACCGAAATTACCTGACGCGATAATCGTGATCCATGGGGAAAGAGCTACCAGATACAGAGCAACTGCGTGGAACATCCGCATCCAGGGCTCAATGAAAGACTCAGCTTCAGGGAAAATGAATGCATGCTTGATGACACCAGCAATGAAAAGAGATACTCCCAGGGCGAGAATGACTGAACCGAATGAGACACCTTCGAATAGTAAGGACAGACTCGCCGTCGGTGTGTAAGGGATCGCCAGTAAACCCGTCAACAGGATCGGGATAAACGGCAGCGCGCGTTTGAACCGTGGAAAATACAGGAACATCCCAGCGCCCCCCGCCACCATCAAGGTTGCAATTCCGACCAATGCCGGGGTTTTTTGATCGATAAAAGCGATGAGGCCTATCAACGCCATACCCAGTATCCAGTAGCGCCGGCCGGCGATTTCATCCCTGGCGACAAACCATTTCACCGCGGTGTAGATCAAGCCTGTCAGTAGCAGAAAGCGGAGGAACGGGGATACCGTTACCGATAATCCAAGGTCACTATATAAGGTGATAAATGAAAAAGCGGAGAGCAGCGGTACGAAGCGCATGATGGTCACAAAACCGCGCTGGATGCCGGACACGTCTCCATATGGCAGGTAGATCGGGATGATGCCAATTCGCAGAAACGCTGTTAGAAACAGAAGCGTCGATGAACTGAGAATCATGTCAGATCCCGCCAGGCCGCTATCCAATGCAGTATCAGACGCCATCAACACGATGAGGAATAATGTGCCCAACGACCGGAAGAGCACCGAAGTAACAGCGGATTGATGATTTTGCGGCTGCCTGACAACCGCGACCAGTATCGCGGCTTCCACCAGGTCGATAATTGTCCAGCTCAACGCGAACATCAAGAAACTGTGTGAAAGGATCGCGAGCTGCCCGAAAGCGACCACCAGCATCGACGCTGAGATCTTGTTGATATAGTTGGTGTATTCAAAAAACTTCGCTTCGTAAAAAACGATCGCTACCAAGAGTGTCATCAAGACAAAACCGAACACCCAGGTTTGATTGGAAAACTGGAATTCAAGCTGCGTAAAACGGAAAGGATCCGGCATCCAAACGGCTATTGTCACAGCGCCCGGTTTGACCAACCCGATCAGGATCATCGAACCCCACGCGAGTACGGAGATGACCGCGGCGATCAGCCAGGTGCGGCCGGCCATTCTTTGGACACGGCCAACAACCTGTATCAGGAGGGCGGCGAATATGAGTAAGGCGATCGGAACAAAGGCAAGCATATGATCAGATTGGATCAGGCATTGAATGGCAGTCGATGGATGAATTTACCAAACCCGGGTTTGCCAAACCATCGACCTTCATCGATCAGGGTTTTCCCGCGGGATATCACCCGTTTATGATAACCGGTCAGCGTCCAGCTCTCGTACAGGTTGTAATCAGTCCGGTGCTGCGCCATGCGAACCCCGTATGGAACAACCATAGTGGGATCCCACAATACGATGTCGGCATCCGCGCCAGGCTGGATCACCCCCTTCTTCGGGTACATGCCGAAAATCTTCGCCGGGTTCGTGCTGGTTAATGCAACGAATTGGCTGGGAGTGAATTCACCCGACGCGACCATTTTTGTCCATAGAACGGGTATCCTGTCGCCAACTCCCGGCAACCCATTCGGTATTTTTGTGAAATCTCCATCGCCAAGTTCTTTACCGGGGATGGCGATCGACTGTCCTTCGTATTCTATGGGTTTTTGACCATCGTAAAAGAAAGGACAATGGTCCGTCGCGAGCACCTGGATCGTGCCATCCTTCAGACCTTTCCATAACCTCAGGTTGTCTTCGTGCTTCCGCAGCGGCGGTGAACAGATCCATTTGGCCGCATCCGCCCGTTCCAACTCAGAATCGGTGAAAAGCAGGTATTGCGGGCATGTTTCTCCCATCACCCTTAAACCATGGCCGCGGGCGTAGTCAAGCATATCCACTTCACCGGCTACATTCATGTGAACCACGTACAACGGCGCGTCCGCGACTGCCGCCAGCGCGGCAGCCCTCAGCACAGCCTCTACCGCCCCCCATGCCGGCCTGGTACGCGCGTGCCAGATGGGCTCTTTTTTACCCTTTGCTAACGCTTCCCGCACCAGGATTTCGATCAAGTCGCCGTTTTCAGCGTGAAGCATTGTCAATATGCCGTGGTTTGCGGCTATGCGCATTACCTTGAAGATATCGGAATCCAGCAGGCGCAGGCGGTCATTGTAGGCCGTGAAAACCTTGATGCTGCTCACGCCCTCATTGATCAGCCCGGGAATCTGCTCCTCAACATTATGCGTCAGGTGGGTGATATTCATGTGCAGTCCATAATCGACAACCGCTTTATGATCCGCCTTATTCCTCAAGCGGCGAATGCAATCGAAAAGGTCATCAGAATCCTGTGACACAAAGTCAATCACCGTGGTTGTGCCGCCATACGCAGCGGCTTTTGTGCCGGTATAGTGGTCATCTGAAGATACCGTACCAAACATCGGCAAGTCCAGGTGCACGTGAACATCGACGCCGCCCGGCAGCACCAATAATCCTGACGCATCGATGATCTCAACATCCCCACCGGTGGTGAGCCCCTTCCCGACGCGGATGATATGCTCGCCCTCGATCAATACATCCGCCTCGTACACCCGCTCGCTGGTAACAACCTGACCATTGGATATAAGCGTTTTCATGGTTAATATTCCTTCACATCGAACTGGAAGTTGCTCAGTCGATGTTATTCTACCAGTTTTATCACTTGCTAATAATTATCGGGGTCAAAACTATTGGGGTTCCTGGCGAGGTCAAATAACAGGTCCAGAACCCCTGGGTCCTCTAGGAACTGGGTATCATTTTGCGCCTGGTAGATCCTAGATTGCCTGCCGCGATCACGCAGGCTCTTCCAAAGTACTTCCCGGTCCTCCGACCTCACTACAAGGTCATTCACCACTTGGGCGTCCAGCAATCGGTCGCCTGTGGTGTAAATGAAGGTTACGCGCTTCCATGATCCGGATAATACCGGCTTATCTAGCCGGATGAGCGGGCCGATCTGGATCTTGTAGTATTCCTCGCCCGCTCTTGGATGGTCCTGCTCGTCTTTCAACAATTCACGCCTGGTGGTCAGTTCGTTGCCGCGGTATTCAGCGATGTACTCGATTCGCCAGCAATGGTCTTTGCCAAAGTTCGCCCCCTGGTAAAAAGCCAGGTAATCCACATCCACGATCTTGGGGGCTGTTTTCAAAGGTATCCTGTACCAGCCCAGCATGCGCGCGATGTCAAAATCGCGTATACCTGGTAGTAGACCGACGAGGATCAAGGCGTTGGGTGGGATTTGCGGCATCTCAATTATCCGTCAATGACGATAACAAAAAACATCCTGGATCCTCATTGATCCAGGATGTTTCCCTCAGGATTAAAGCAAACCAGTCAGGTGGTTGAACTCTGTGATCAGGTCGTCGATCTCCTCAACCTGTCCTTGTATGTCGGTCCAATAATTCGGGTCGTACCATTGCGCCAGAATTTCCTCGTAAGTCTTCCCCTGCTGCTCGACCCAGGTGTAATACTTGAGATTGTGCACCCGCCGTCTGGATTCGTAGGTCAGCTCAAGCAGATTATCAACCGCAACACCTTTGAGGTCGCGCGCGAAGGCTTCCGCCGCATCTGTTTCGCTGAAAGGTCCAACCTGTTCTCGCAGTTCCTGGATCCGGCTGGTGTAGAGCTCCATCGAATCCGTCAACACCGTCAGCACCACATCCTGCTCGCCAAGTTCATTGTACTTGGCAAACTTGACCGCGGAGAGGAGGTTGGCGATCCCGGAGAACCCGAGTAGATCCAGCCTGGATACCAGTTCCGCGGGGACGCCTTTTTTCACCAGATATTTTTGCCCTTCAGGCTCATTGAACAACCTGAGAATGTTGACGACTGCGTTGTCGTCGATGGCGACAACCATATCGGTGTTCTTGATATTATGTATCCAGGGGACGTGTTTGTCTCCAATCCCCTCGATGCGGTGAGCCCCAAATCCATTATTCAACAAGGTCGGGCACTGTAAAGCTTCGCTCGCGATCACCTTGCTGGTCGGGAAGAGCTGCTTCAAGTAATCCCCGCACCCGATCGTACCCGCGGACCCGGTCGTCAAGGCAACGCCCCGGTAGGAATCTCCCGGGCGCATGACTTTCTGTAATACTTCCCCCATCGCATGACCGGTAATTTCGTAATGCCAGAGGTAGTTGCCAAACTCTTCGAACTGGTTAAAGATCATCAGGTCTTCGCCTGAGCGTCTCAATTCCCAGCATTTATCGAAAATCTCTTTGACGTTTGACTCGGTTCCGGGCGTCGCGATCACCTCGCCAGCAATTCTACTGAGCCACTCAAACCGTTCCTTCGACATGCCCTCGGGCAGGATCGCGATCGATTGGCAGGCCATCAGGGCTGAGTCATATGCCCCACCGCGGCAATAGTTTCCGGTGGACGGCCAGACCGCTTTCTGGGTCGTGGGATCAAATTGACCCGTGATGAGGCGCGGCACCAGGCATCCGTACGCGGCCCCAACCTTGTGAGCGCCGGTCGGAAACCATTTGCCCACCAGGGCAATGATGCGGGCTTTGGTGCCGGTCAGGCTCGACGGAAATTCAATGTAATTTACGCCATCGAATCCCCCGCCTGAAGGCACAGGTTCATTTTTCCAGCTAATTCTGAACAGGTTGCGGGGGTGCACATCCCATAATCCGATCGATCGGAGTTCATTCTTGACCCGATCCGGGATGAGCGTTGGATCCTTCATCTGCGCGAATGTTGGAAATATAATGTTTTGCTTTTTCGATCTTTCAACCGCCCTTTTGCGCCGGTCTTCAATAATACCCAGGTCTATTTTTGCCATGCTCAATCTCCAATTTGGTTTTTTGAATCAGATGGCGTCTCGCTGGTGATGTACAGCGGGCGTCCCTTGACTTCATCGTAGATCCTGCCAACGTATTCTCCTAATATTCCCAGCGAGATCAGTTGAACACCTCCAAGGAATAACACCGCGATCAGTGTGGTTGCCTGGCCAAAAAAGAACTGCGACCCGATCAACCGCAGGATGATCACGACCGGGATGGCGATGATACTTACTCCCGCGGATATGAAACCCAACCACATGGCGATCTGTAGCGGAACGTAAGAAAAACTGGTCACGGCTGTCAACGCCAGTTTTAACATTTTCTTGAGCGGATATTTTGTGGAACCTGCAAAGCGCGCTGCCCGTTTGTATCCAACTCCAATGGACTTGAAACCCACCCAGGCCGACATCCCCCGCAGGAAGCGGTGGCGTTCGCGCATGGTCCCCAAGACATCCACAACCTTACGATCCAGCAGACGGAAATCGCCGGTATCCAGTGGGATTTTCACATCCGTGATCCTGTAGATGGTGCGGTAAAAAAGCGAAGCGGTCATGCGTTTGAACCAGGTTTCCCCCTCCCTTTCGGTGCGCTGCGCGTAAACTACCTCGTACCCCTCGCGCCATTTCGCGATCAGGTCGAGAATCACTTCCGGGGGGTCTTGCAGATCGGCGTCAATGATCACCACCGCGTCACCGCGCGCATAATCCAATCCGGCTGTTACCGCGATCTGGTGGCCAAAATTCCTGGCGAAGATGACTGCGCGTACTCGTTCATCAAGTTTTGCCAGGTCCCGGATCTTCTGCGTGGAGCCGTCGGTCGACCCGTCGTCCACCAGCACCAGTTCCCAGGCTTCCCCGGTGGAGTTCATCACCTCGCGGATGCGCGAATGCAGCGTGTCGAGGCAATCAATTTCGTTGTAAACCGGGGCGATAATCGAAAATACAGGCTTCATTTACAGGGATCCTTTTTGCTCCAGGTGGCGTTTGAGCGCCGCCATTGTAGGTTCGATTATTGTAGCATTATTTACAGCCATCATCGCGGCCCGTACATCCTTCAATCCATTCCCCGTGTTAATCATTAGAACGGAATCGCGTGGTGAAACCAGCCCGTCCGACAGCGCCTTCTTTACTCCAGCCAGCGCGGTTGACCCAGCCGGCTCCGCGAAAATCCCGTCCTTCCCAAGGTCGGCGATCGCTTCGATGATGGCAGCATCCGTCACCTTTATGTACGCTCCACCTGTCTCGACCGCGGCACGCACCGCCCTCACCCCGTCGCGGGGGAGGTCAACGCTGATCGAATCCGCGATCGTTGTCGCGGATACCGGGGTGATCACCTCGGTTTTTGCGTCGAATGCGTTTGCGATCGCCGCCGATTGATCGGATTGAATTCCAAACAGGCGCGGCATTTGTTTCAACCAGCCCAGCGCAAGCAGGTCTTTGAAACCCTTGTGTAAACCCGAGATGATGTTGCCGTCTCCAACCGAGACAAAAACGCATAACGGAGCTTCCGTGTCATTAGAATGCCGGATGACCTGCTCCCAGATTTCGTACGCGCCTGTCTTCTTGCCCTCTGCTGTGAATGGATTGAATCCGGTGTTGCGGCAGTACCAGCCGAATTCATTGGCTGCTTCGATCGTGAGATCAAAGGCGCTGTCATAATTGCCATCCACCAGGATGACTTCCGCGTTGTAGATCAACAACTGCGCGATCTTCGCGGCTGGAGCGGTTTTGGG
>CAYYBP010000060.1:0-12372 GCA_964470275.1 uncultured Anaerolinea sp.
ATATATTATACAGCAAATATACGGTTTGAAAAGATGACATTTGTCTTAATCCGGTTCTGGGGTCAGGCTGTTAGGATGGGAAAAGCCACCCGGCTGGGTGGCTTTTGTGAGGTGGGCGCGGAGGGACTCGAACCCACGACCTCACGGATGTGAACCGTGCGCTCTAACCGACTGAGCCACGCGCCCTGGAGTACCTAAAGCCCCTGATTTTCGGATGTTTTGTCCTCTACGGTACCAGACCCATAACCGATCATCGAAAAAGCTTTGCTTGCTTGAGATTTTATCATAGGGAGCAGGGATTAACAAGGTCACACGTCTTACTTGTTTAGTAAGGTTTGGATTAAAGAAATGTATCGTGAATTAACAATTTACAAGCAATAACCTACCGAGAGGAGTATAGACCTTTGAACAAAACTGATAAACCAAATGTTTAGCTAAGCAAACAATTTCTATTAACCGAGTAGTAAAGATTAAACATTTTTCTGGAGGCAGGTGAGGTCAATCAATTCCGATCGTCTCATTTCAACCGGAATGATTTATTCCTGTATTCTTCATAATTCTCCAGGTAAGAACCTTGCGAAGAAGGTGTGATACGCGGGTAATGGAGATCTTTTTACCTGCCATTTTCGGTTATCCTTGTGAAAAAATTACCCGTATTATCGGTCAACTCTATAAAAGTGTTCAAGAAAATATGTTATAAATAATTAAGGAAGATTATGAAATTTGGTGAACATAGAAATAAAAGCAAACGAATAACTTGGATTCCAGATCCTCCAAGGCGTTCAATTGTCATTGATATGGGATTGATTGATAACCTCATATTACTAAGTTTGCCGATCTTCTCTTGTCCATCGATTGCTTGCAGGTGATATTTATATTCGAGATAAGAGAGCGGCGTTGCCGCTCTCTTATTTTTGGAATGCCCTTAAAAAAAGTGAGTAACAAAATTACGAGAATTTGTGTATTGATTTTTAAGGCTATGTAAAACTGAACTATGACCATATCAAAGGTACTATGGAAGGAACCAAGGCATGAAGGTCTTATTATTGAGTTGTCTAGGTGAAGGCTGTCTAAGTATTAAAGGGGAACGATTTTATGACAGGATGATTAAGGCATTAAGCAGTGCGGGTCTAGAAGGAAGTTATCATCCCTTATACACTAAAGCACAACTGCTTAATATCCTCCATTTAGAACAGCCTGATATTGTTTACTGCGCGGATCATCACACAACGGGAGATTCTGGCGAACCAATCAGCATCCAGGCAATCCTGGATGAAGTGCATATTCCATATATCGGGTCAACATCTGAAACATTAGAACTTGTACTTTCAAAATCAAATCTAAAGGCAAAATGGAGGTTGAACAACCTTCCTACGCCGCCATTTGCCTTAGTTCGAAAATCGGATTCAAAGAGTATCGCGTTTGAGACCATTTTTCAATCAACTAGTTATCCTTATATTCTCAAACCTAACCGCGAAGGCAACAGTCGTGGTTTGTTTGAAAGTTCAATCATTTTCGATCAGATTTCGTTAGAATCAAATCTTGTTGAATTATTCAAGCATTATGATGAGATATTGGTTGAAAAATATCTTGGCTCCTCCCCTGATTTCCAAGAATTTACGGTGGCTATGATCGGGAATAATCACTGCAGGTTGTTGATGCCTGCTGAGCTCACTTTGAAACAAAAGAAAACTCACCGGATTATCACAACCGAAGATAAAGAAAAACATAATACCAAAGCAACACCGGTAATAGAAATGGAATTAAAACGGGAAATCATTTCGTTGGCTGAACGAGCATTTGACATTGCTGGAGTCCTCGATTATTCACGATGTGATGTGATTTTTGCTGGCGGACATCTATATGCCATTGAAATTAATGGACAACCAATGATTCCCGATAAGTGGTTTGAAGTTTGTGCATCCGGCATCGGACTGGATTCCACCCAATATTTAAATGCAATATTTCTTGCGGGTATCGTTCGTAATAATCACCAGGGTAAATCTAACTTGACCATTCCTTTAAAAATGAATCAACATTTACCAAAATCAGTTCTCGATGTACTCTTAAAACCGTAGAATAGAGTAAATTCAAGTACTAGAGGCGGATAAATGAATTCTACATACCACTCACATTCAAATTTACGATTAGCCATCGTTCAATCACACGATGCGGAAAATGCTTTCCAAGGATTGACCCATATCAATACACTGGCTTATCAATTTCCAAGCATTGGAGGTATCTTAGGTAAAAGAAACACGACAACAGTGTTGCGGTCTACCAATCACGATTGGTGCAAAATTATCCTAACATTAACACTGGCGTGTAAACAACGCATTGAATTCCTACCGGTAAATACGAGGGGAGTAATGTCATCTCTTGGTTCATTCACGACTGCCGTGACAGTCGGTGGAGCCATTATTTTTTCAATAGAAGTTAACCACTTCGAGGAGGTGTAATCATGCAACTGATTCCTTCGATTATTCAGGATACGGACAGCAACACCGCGACATCTTCTCTTACCTGTGTTGGTTTCCGGGCGACGTGCATTGCTTCAACAGGTGGGTTTTAGCGGAAAGGAAACAGTAAGCTACTAATTGGGTTGGAAGATGGAAAAGGCGAGCGTGCTCTGGAGCTAATACGAGCTGGTTGTTTCGATCCTGTAGCCCCTTCTGCTTGGCGGTCAACAATTTTTGTGCTGAAAGTCGCTGACTATCTTCATTTTTTAATTAAATCCTAGGTTTTAATTGGTCGGTGGAAAATAACAGGAGTATTTGGAAATCTTTAATGACATGAAAATTGGTTCTGGTATTTCGATTTGGAATCTCTCAAATTGATACTCTACATTACAGTCCCGATTGGTTTGTAATTATCCAATAACATAACTATAGGAAAATTACAGTACCGAATCTTATAAATGAATTCACATCGAGACTAAACAGGAGCAAACATAATGGCTCGCATTTCCCATAAACTAAAGAATTCGATCGAAGGCGCTCTGGCGGGTGGTGGAGATGCAGCAACTTCACCGTTATATGTATTTGGTCCTTTCTTGAGCCTTATCGTAACATCCGGCATGGCTCGGGTCGTCTTCGGCGGGTCAGTCTGGTTGGCTGTCCTGACCGTAGCGGTGGTTTCTGCCATGTACCGGTTGGTTATGCGATGGGTCACTGACGGTTCTGGTGGAAGTGGTTTGAGTGAAGAGGAATTTGGTGGTTGGGCAGTAAAAGTTAACGCTGCCATCACTTTCATCGAATATACCCTGACGTTTCTGGTAAGCATGGCTGCCATGGTCACACTTACCGCTGACCGGTTCCCGTTACTTAATAATCAAATCCTGGGTATACAATATCGCTCCCTGGTAGCAATTGGTCTGTCCGTGTTAACCGGGTGGCTGGTGAACCGTGGACCAAGGATTGCTTCCCGAACTTTTGGTCTGGCTACTGCGGGAGTATTAATTCTTTTATGGCTTATGATTCTCTCCACCTTAATTCAATTCGGTTTTCACCTGCCCGAATTGTCCTTAGCGGCATTTGTGCCCCCAAACCTGCACATAACATTACGTGGCTATGTCCATATTCTGGCAGTGATGACTGGTATTGAAGTTTTCGCAAACCTGGTCCCCGCCTTTGAAGGAACCTCACTTCAGAAAAGTCGCAAGTCTTTTCATAGCTTGCTCGTCATTATGGGTACCACCGCAGCAACGATGTTAATTGTAGGTCCAGCGATATTTTCACTATCAGATCCCACAAATCCTCATTTATCAGTCTTCACACAGACAATGGACAAGTTATTACCTTCACCCCTGCCCTATATAGGTTCGATTGTGGGAATCTTTGTTCTCATGTCAGCCTCAGCAGCAAGCGCCCAGGGTTTGCAGAACCTGGCGCTGGGTCTAAAAGAACGCCACTACGTACCACCTACCTTTGGTGGATTAAACCACTATGAAGTTGCCAATAAACCGGTCTGGTTACAAGTGGGTGTTGTTTGTTTTTGTTTCCTGTTTTTTGGAACGCGTGAAGAGACCTATTTATCTTTATATGCAGCCGGGGTCTTTATTTTGTTGAGCATGACTGGCTGGGCGGTAACCAAGCGTTTGTTGAGAGAGACATCAAACCGGTTATCCGCTCAAATGTTTGTATTAATTTCAGGCACGATAATTGCTGCGCTATTGACTTCCACTGCCACCATAATAATATTTAAAGAACGCTTTACCGAAGGAGCTTGGTTATACTTCGTTCTCATTCCGTTTCTCTATTTCGCTTTTTCCTACTTCCGCCGGCGCATCGGATCACCCTCTCCAGAAATGGAATATTTAGGTCGCATCGATTCCAATTTATTAGCGGGTTTTGGCTTTGGGCAAACATCAGATCCCAGTCAGATTAAGAATAATGGAGAAAATGGGACACTTAAGTTCGATTGGATGCCTGAACCGGCCATAGCAGAAAATTCTCTAAGCAAGGTTGCCGGAATAAAACACATTTTAACTTTGCTCGATGGTTCTGACATGGCGGCTCAATCTATCCCTATGGTTCAGTTTTTTTGTGAAACAATTGGAAGCGAATTAACCCTACTTTCCACCTCACACGATTTTCATAACGACATAAAAAAGAAAGAAGCAGCAGAGAAATATCTTGGCCTAATCGCAAAAAAGATTCGTGCAATTGGGATCCGGGTAGGTTTCGTGGTTTGTTCTGGTTCTCCCAGTGTAACTACTCACATGCTAGTAAACGAAAAAGGTATCGATCTTGTAATTATCACAACACGGGGTCACTCTGGTGAGAAGAACTGGTTAGGTGAAGGATTATCCAGTAAGCTCGTCCACAAGCTGGATATTCCAATCCTCCTCGTGCAAGTATTCGAGAGTGGGCCAGCCACAGCGCCACATTTCGATCGGATCCTGGTAGCTCTGGATGGCTCGGCTTTTGCTGAACAGCTTCTTCCTTACGCGAGTTATCTTGGGCAGAAATTTGATTGTGAATTAATGCTAATCTGTGTTCCTGTCGTACCAGAAAACGATAAGTACCGCGCTCCGGATGTTGTTATCCAAAACATACGGAAGCAAATTGTTAACAACATGCAAAAATACCTGGATTCGGTCGCTGAAAAGCTAAGGAAAGAAGGGCTAACCGTGCGCACAATAGTGACCGGATCCAACCCGGTACGCGATATTGTAGATGTTGGAAAACGTGAAGGCGTGGACTTGATTATGATCACCTCACAAGGACGCGGAGGTCTCGACCTGGTCCTAATGGGCAGTGTGGCTCAAAAAGTAGTCCAACAAACGGATAGCCCAGTATTTATTCTCCCCATTAATAGAGAACTGATCCCTTGATTGCATATCATGATCAAATAGTTAGAATACCAAAGTCCTCAATACGGAGGGTTTAAGTCCTTCAAGGGGGACAACTGGGACGGCATGTGCCGTGCCTGCCTGGTAGGTGACCGCCATTTCGTTCACTGTGAATACTCTCTTAAGAAAAATATACTTTTTCCGAAGAAAATAGTAAAGAAGCGCAATTTCGGCTTTTTCCTCTGTATAATGATATTGCAGTAAAGGGCACAAGAAAGAAGGTTTTTTTGGGGCTCAGGCTCGGGGAGGGTAGCGGCGATGAAATCATTTGTGATTCGGTTTGTCTGTATTCTGGGGTTTACGGTTGTTGCACTGGGAATTGTCCCATTACAACCCGTGAATGCGACCACTCGCACGGTCAATACGCTGGTTGATGAAGCTGACGGCTCATGCACGGATGGCGACTGCTCGCTGCGGGACGCGCTGGCACTCGCGGTGAATGGGGACACTATCGATTTCAGCGTCACAGGCACAATCGAGATGGCACAGGGGCAGTACTACATCGATCACTCTATTACTCTCAACGGTCCTGGAGCGGATCACTTGACCATTGACGGAAATCATTCCAGCAGAGTCTTCTATATCGGGGTTAATATCCATCCGGCTGTATCCGGGCTCACCATCACCGGCGGCGATGTGAATTCTGATAATGGGGGAGCGTTCAAGCTGATCGATGCAGGCTTGACCTTAAGTGATTGTGTGGTTCACAACAACCGCGCACTTGGTGCGGGAAACGGCGGTGGTATATATGCCTACCACAGCACCCTGATCATCGAGAACTCAACATTCTCTAATAACGTCGCCGTATTTTCCGGGGCGGGAACTGGCAATGGCGCGGCAATTTATACCTACCAGGGAAACGTAACCATCGCTGATTCTGTTTTTTCTGGAAACATTGCCGGAGCTGGAGGAGCGGGTGGAGCGGTGTTTGCGGATAGCCCGGAGCCTAATATTAATCTGATCATCACAGATTCGGTTTTCTCAATGAATTCGGCTGGCGCTGGCGGTGGGGTTTACAGCGGCGGGCAAATGGATTCAACAATCAAGGGCACCAGTTTTCAGGGTAATGGGGCTACCAACGGCGGCGGCGTTTTTCACAATGATCACCACATGCTGATGGCAAACACGACATTCAGCGGAAACAACGCTGGAGCTAACGGCGGGGGGCTCTACAACAATACTGTCGCAAATATCATGTTCTCCACTTTCAGCAGCAACCTGGCAGCATCAGGTGGAGGACTCTATTCCAATGTTGATGCCACTATGTCCACATCCACGCTGTTCGTGAACAACACTACCGGTGGGAACTGCGCCGGGATTCCGCTGGCGGGCGGCTCATCCGGATTGTCGACCGATGCCACCTGCAACTATCACACACAGAAGACTACCGCCCAGATCGGGCTGGGAACGTTGACAGGATCTCCAGCGTACTACCCGCTGCTGGCGGGCAGCCATGCGATCGACGCGGATACCTCCGGGGTGTGCAATGTACCAGAATACGGCACTGATTACGATCAGCGCGGGATGGCGCGCCCACTGGACGGGGACGGGAACGGCAGCGCGGGCTGCGACATGGGTGCTTATGAGCGGGAGGAAATGACCAGCACCTCGATCACCGCGGATACACCGGACGCGTCGGTAACCGGGCAAAGCGTGAGCGTCTCTGTATCGGTCAGCGCGGCGACGGGCCACGCGGCAGGCACGGTGGATATCACAGGCGCGGACACGAATTGTTCCATTACATTGGATGGCATCGGATCTGGGAGCTGCGATGTTGTTTTCACTTCGATAGGCAGTAAAACCCTTACGGCCACCTACAACGGCGACGAGATTCACCTTGGCAGCACGGATAGCGAGACACACACTGTCAACAAGGCGAGTACCGATATAATCGTCACAGATCTAACAGATCCATCCGTGAGCGGGCAGGAAGTGACTTTTTCCTTCACTGTCGCGGCAGTTGCCCCTGGAACAGGCACTCCGACAGGAACTGTGACCATTGAGGATGGAGGGACCGTTTTGTGCGATAAGATAACCTTATCAGGCGGCAACGGGATCTGCAAAGTGACCTTTCCACGGGCGGCAGCGCTTGAACTGAAAGTAGTGTATTCGGGGGATGATAACTATTCTTCGAACAAAGTGCCGGAAACACACACGGTGAATAAAGCTGCCACCACGACCACAATCACATCCGACGCGCCAGATCCTTCAAAAGATGGTGAATCGGTCACCATTGATTTTAAGGTGGAAGTGCACTCTCCTGGCGCCGGCGTCCCTACCGGGTTTGTGGATGTTTACTCCGGGGATACGCTGGTGTGTGATAAATCTCCTTTGGGCTCGGGACAGGGAGGTTGCGTGGCAAAACTCACTGGGTCAGGGCTTGTCGTATTGCGCGCAGAATACCGCGGTGATGCGAATTTTGATACCAGTAGCGGGAATGCAGAACATCACATCAACGACACGCCGACTGATATCACGCTCACTCCCGCGAGCATTGCGGAAAACCAACCCGCGCTCACGCTGGTCGGCACTTTCAGTACGGTAGATCCAAATGTGGACAGTTTTACCTACACGCTGGTAAGCGGAGCCGGTAGCGCGGATAATTCATCATTTGTGATCAGCGGGGCATATTTAGAGGCCAACGCCGTATTCAATTACGAAGTGAAAAATTCATATTCCATACGGGTGAGGTCTACCGACAGCTTTGGTAAGTATGTCGAAAAGACCTTCACCATCAGCATCAGCGATCAGAACGACCCGCCGGTGGCAGTGAATGATACATACGATGGTGTTCTTAATACTGTTTTGAGTATCCCGCTGGTTGAAGGTGTACTGGCGAACGACACGGATGAGGATGGAGATACACTCACGGCAGAAAAAATCAGCGAGCCTGCCCATGGTTCTGTCACCTTTTCCCCGGACGGTTCATTTGAGTATTCACCCGACCAGCATTTTTACGGCACGGACACGTTCACTTACCGGGTGAGCGATGACGAAGCGGAACCCGCGGTCGCGACCGTCACGATTAATGTAGAGCTGCCGGTGAGCAACGATTTCATCCAGGACGCGTCCATCATCACCTCCGTCCCCTGGGTGTACAGCATGGATACTTCAAAGGCAACCTCGCATCCTTCTGACCCCCCGTTCAGCAAATGCGGGCTGGGAAAGGGCGCGAATACCATCTGGTTCAAATTCAGCCCGGCGACTCCGAGAGAGGTCTCACTGGACACTTACTTGAGCAATTACGACACGGTAATGGGCGTGTGGAAGGGTGAACCGGGTAACCTGGTAGAAGTAGCCTGCAACAACAACTCGGGCAGCAAGATCCAATCCGCGTTGACCTTCAGCGCGCAAGGCGATGTCGATTATTACATCGGGGTGGCGCAGCTGGGAAGCCAGGCAAACCTGAACACCGTGCTGCACGTGACCACATTCTCTGATGTGCGCGGGGATCATGGGTTATGGCGATATATCGAAGGTTTTTTCGTGAAGGGAATCACCACCGGTTGCGCGATCAATCCGCTTAAATACTGCCCCGACCGCAACGTCACGCGGGCGGAGATGGCGGTGTTTGTGCTCAGGGCGATCAACGCGGATGCGCTGCCGTACACACCCGATCCTTCAACAGACCTCCAGAACGTGTTTGACGATGTTCCCGTCAACGGAAAGGAGTGGATGCAACCCTGGATCGAGGAGTTTTATGAAATTGGCATAACCTCCGGGTGCGCCGCGAATCCCCTTAGATACTGCCCGGAGCGCAACGTAACCCGGGCAGAGATGGCGGTCTTTCTGCTGCGGGCGATGCACGCGGACGCGCTGCCGTATACACCTGATCCCTCAACCACCGGGGTCTTCATCGATGTTCCGGTGCCGGGTAAGGAATGGATGCAGCCGTGGATCGAGGAGTTTTACGAATTGAAGATCACCACGGGGTGCGGGGGTTCGATCGATGGAGGAGATCTGAAATACTGCCCTGAGCGGTACGTGACCCGGGCTGAAATGGCTACGTTCGTCGTCAGAGCATTTCAATTTGCCGAGCTGCCTGAACCCTGATCTTCGCTGCGCGTCCACATTCATTCAAGCGCGCATCCGTTGATGTGACATACGGATGAAATACGCCTGCTGAACAACCTTGATACATTTCAGTTTTTTGGGTACCATAATAAGGCAGAAATCTCGAGAGGATCGCCGCATTTGCGGTATTCTCGTTTACCATTTAACCGTTGAAAGGAGCAAGGTATGAAGTATAAATACCTGGGGAAGAGTTACAACCGACCGGACGCGATTAGCAAGGTGACCGGTAAGGCGGTCTACCTGGACGATATCCGCCTGCCTGGGATGCTGCACGCGGCCATCCTTCGCCCTGAATATGCCCACGCGGAGATCCTTGGGATCGACACCAGCGAGGCTGAAAAAATGCCGGGCGTGGTCAAGGTGGTCACCGGCAAAGGCTGCCATTATCACTACGGCGACAATATCAAAGACCTGGTGCCGATGGCGGTAAACAAGGTGCGCTATATTGGCGAGCCGGTGGCGGCCGCCATCGCCGACACAAAGGCGCACGCTGAAGCCGCAATCGAGAAGATCCAGGTGACCTACAAACCCTTGCCAGTGTACGTGGATGGGCGCGACGCGATGAAACCAGGTGCTGAATTGATCCACAAGGAGAACGGCGAATACTGGCACTTGCCGACCCTGAAACCCACACCGGGCACAAATATCGCGCATACCTACCACCTCAAGAAAGGGAAAGGCGTGGATGGATTCAAAGACGCCGAGGTGATCGTCGAGGGAGAATTTGATTACCCATTCGGCTCCTGCGCCGCCATCGAACCGCATGGTTCGATCGTGTGGTTCAAAGAGGATAAGACCATCGATGTGTGGTCGTCATCGATCTGCCCCTTCATCATCCGCGAAGACCTGGCGAATTCTTATGGCGTCCCGGTCTCGGACGTGCGGGTGCGCATTCCAGATATCGGCGGGTGTTTCGGCTACAAATCGGATATTACCGTGGAGCAGACCGTGGCCTGGATCGCCAGTTTTGTTCCCGGCAGCCCGGTAAAGTGGGTGGCGAGCCGTAAGGAAGACTTTACCTCCACCCTGATCGCCCACGGCATCCGCTCGCGCATGAGGATTGGCGCGCGCAAGGACGGCAGGCTGGTCGCGATCCAGAACGAGCTGATCCATTCCGGTGGCGCCTACGCTGACACGGCGGTGAACATCACCATCGCTGCCACGCACAACTCAGCCGGACCGTACGAGTTCGAGCACTGCGACCTGACCGGTTATACCGTGTATACCAACACGCCCGCGGTTGGGGCCTACCGCGGCTATGGGCACCAGGAAGGGCAGCTTGGCACGGAACGCCTGATGGACATGCTGGCGCGCAAGCTCAATATGGACCCGATCAAACTGCGCGAAATGAACTACCTGGTAGCAGGCAAGGTCAATTCGTTGGGCGAGCGGATGTGGAAAACCCACGGCGATATCATGCAGTGCTCAGATATCGTCAAGGAGAAGGTTTTCTCCAAACCCGGTTTGAAGGAAGACGAAAACTACTATTACGGGCGCGGATTCGCGGCCGTGATGAAATCCCCCAAGGGCGCCCCATTCTCCACCAAGGGCTGCTACATGAAGATGAACATTGACGGCAGCGTTAGCGTGAGCATGGGCGGGGCTGAAGTGGGGCAGGGGCTGCGCACCGTGGTGCGCCAGGTGGCGGCGGAGGCGTTGAAGATCGAACCTGAACGCATCAGGGTCTACAACGAAATTGATACCCAGTTCTCGCCCTATGAATGGCAGACAATCGGGTCGATGTTCACCACGCAGGGCGGGCGCGCGATCATCCGCGCGGCGGACAAGCTGATCGCGGTGCTGAAGAGCAACGCTTCGCAGGTGTTGAAGGCGGACGTGGATTACCTTGAATACGACGGTGATTTTGTCTACCTACGGAATGACCCTGACATCCGGGTATCGGTGAAGGACATCAACCGCGGTTACATTACCTCCGACGGGATCACCATCGGCGAGTGCGCGCAGGCTGTGTCTGATGCGCGGCTGCCGCGCTACGCCAACCCGGATGAAAACGGGCAGGGCAGCCTGGGTGTCAACTACACTTTTGGCGCCACCGCAGCCGAGATTCGCATCGAAAAGAAGAGCGGCAAGATCTTCGTCGACAAGTTCACTTCGGCGTTTGACGTGGGGCAGGTCATCAACCCGCGGCAGATTCGCGGTTCGGTGATGGGCGGGCAGATGATGGCGATCGGCGCGACCCTGTACGAGAAGCTCGAGTTTGACGAAAACGGGAAGATCACCAACCCGGCGCTGTTCAAATACCACATTCCCACGTACAAGGAAGCCCCACAGATGGAGATGGAATTCATCGAGAATCCCGACGCGGTTGGACCGTTCGGCGCGCGCGGGGTCGGTGAGCATTCTGTCATCGGCCCGGCGCCGGCCATCCTAAACGCCATCCAGGACGCGGTGGGGATCGACTTCTTCGAGATCCCGGTCACACCGGATGTGATGAAAAAGGCCCTGGAAACCAGGCAGGAGAAGAAATAATGGCAGAGAAAATCACTTTTACGATTAATGGTGTGTTGACCACGGTTGAAGTCGACCCCGAAATGCTGGTGATCGACGTCATCCGCGACGTTTTGAATCTCACCGGTACGAAACACGGCTGTGACAACTCCGTGTGCGGTACATGCACGATCGTGGTGAACGGCAAGGCGACCAAGAGCTGCAACCTGGCGGTAAAGCGGATCGCCGGCGCGGAAATTCTGACGGTGGAAGGGTTAGCAAAGGGGACTGAACTTCACCCCATCCAGAAGGCTATTTCTGAGTCCGGCGCGATCCAGTGCGGGTTCTGCACACCCGGCATCGTGATGGAGCTGTACGGACTGTTGGAGGAAAAACCGGACGCCGCGCAGAACGAGATCGAGAACGCACTCAACAAACATTTATGCCGCTGCACCGGCTACGAACCCATCCGCGACGGTGCGTTGATGGCGCAGCAG
>CAYYBP010000061.1:0-12346 GCA_964470275.1 uncultured Anaerolinea sp.
GGATTTCTTTCATAAATGAGATCGCGAACATCTGCGAGGAACTGGGCGCGGATGTACGCGAGGTCGCGCGCGGCATGGGGCTCGACAAACGCATCGGGCACGCTTTCCTCGACGCCGGCCTCGGTTGGGGCGGTTCCTGCTTCCCCAAAGACGTGAAGGCGCTTGAACACATGGCGGTGCTTCACGGCACCCAGCCGCAATTGCTGCAGGCCGTGATGGAGATCAACCGCAACCAGCGCCGCCGCGCGGTGATGAAGCTGCGCAAGGTGCTCAAATCCCTGAACGAAAAAACCATCGGTGTGCTGGGCATCGCATTCAAACCAAATACGGATGATATTCGGGATGCGGCCGCGATCGAGATCATCCACCTCATCCAGAACGAAGGGGCTCACGTGCAAGCGTACGACCCGCAGGCCATGGAGAACGCTGCCAGGGTCTTCAAGAACGTCAAGCTGTGCGAAAATCCATATCAGGTGGCGGAAAAAGCCGATGCGATAATCCTGGCGACCGAATGGAACGAATTCAAACAGCTGGATTTCGCCAAGGTGAAATCGCTCATGAATGAGCCCATCATCCTGGACGGCCGAAACCTGTGGGATGCGGATGCCCTGTGTGACATGGGGTTCACGTACATGGGCATCGGTCGCGCAGTGATCAAGAAACCAAAATCAGAGTAAGCTCGCCGTAATCACACCTGCTGAATTTTTGAAAAGCAGGTGTGTTTTTTCTAACAGGGCGTACAATAGAAATACAGAAATTCGAGGTGAATGAATGACGCAATACTTTTCTGCATTTTCAGAAGAAAAACAGGCGGAATATGAAAAATACGCCATGGAACACTGGGACAAGCAACTGGTCAGGCAATCCAGCCGGCGCTGGGGAGGCATGAACCAGGCAGAAAAAGATGCCCTGATGGCGGAGGGCGAACGCATCACCCTGGAGCTTGCCGCTGCGATACCCCTGGGCTCTTCCGACCCCGCTGTACAGGAGCTGGTGGATCAGTGGTACACGTACATCAATCGGCTTTATGACTGTTCACTTGAGATCTTCCAGGCGCTGGGTGTAATGTATGAACAAAACCCCGATTTCAACTCGTTCTACCAGAAGATTCACCCTGCCCTGCCTGAATTTCTGAAGAATGCCATCAGGGTATATTGTAACGAACACGGTATGATCGAATAGATCAACTGCATCCCCAACAAAACACCATCCCGGCTTCTCGCGTCAAGGATGGTGTTTTTAGTGAACGGTTGAAAATCTATTGACAGTGCTGGTTGTGAACTTTCAGATAATTCCTAAGAAACTGCCCTGTATACGAAACAGGAGATTCGCAGATCTCCCGCGGGGTTCCGCAGGCGATCAATTCCCCGCCCCGGTCGCCGCCTTCAGGTCCAAGGTCGATAATGTAATCCGCGACCTTGATGATGTCCATGTTGTGCTCAATGATGAGAACGGAGTTCCCGCCTTCCACCAGGTGCTGCAGCACTTCGATCAGCATGTGCACATCCGCCGCGTGCAGCCCGACTGAGGGCTCATCCAGCACATACAGTGTTCTTCCGGTCGCCCGCCGGGAAAGTTCCTTTGAGAGCTTGACCCGTTGCGCTTCTCCGCCTGAAAGGGTCGTTCCCGGCTGGCCAATCCGGATGTATCCCAGCCCGACCTTTTCGAGCGTATTCAACTTGTTGACCAGTGACGGGAGGTTGGCGAAAAGACGCTGCCCTTCCTCAACCGTCAGATCGAGCACGTCAGCGATCGAGTATCCTTTGAACTTCACCTGCAGGGTTTCGCGGTTGAAACGCGAACCGTGACACACATCACAGGGAACATAGATATCGGGCAGGAACTGCATTTCGATGCGCAACTGCCCCTGTCCCTGGCAGGCTTCGCACCGGCCGCCGTGCACGTTGAAGGAAAATCTGCCGGCTTTGTACCCGCGCATCTTACTTTCCGTCAAGCCCGCGAACAGGGTGCGGATTTCATCGAACAGCCCTGTATAAGTGCCGGGGTTTGACCGCGGACTGCGCCCGATGGGGGATTGGTCGATGTTAATGACCTTATCTAGGTATTGCAGCCCCTCGATACGGTCGTACTCCCCTGGATAGGTGCGCGCCCGGTTGAGATCGCGCGCCAGGATGTTGTACAACAGGTCCACCATGAGTGTTGACTTGCCCGATCCGCTCACACCCGTGATGCACACGAACTGGCCCAGCGGGATTTCGACATCCAGGTTGCGGAGGTTGTTCGCCTTGGCGCCGTAGATCTTAAGCATTTTCCCGTTGCGCGGGTGCAGTTTGCCTGGAACAGGCACCTTTTTCTTGCCAGACAGGTACGCGCCGGTGAGGCTCTTCGGATGCTTGAGGATATCCTCGAGCGCACCCTCCGCCACGACTTCTCCGCCGTGCTCACCCGCGCCTGGGCCAAGATCCAGGATCCAGTCCGCGCTGCGGATGGTTTCTTCATCATGTTCAACAATCAACACTGTGTTCCCCTGGTCGCGCAGCTGCCGCAGCGTTTCGAGCAGTTTCTCGTTATCCCTGGCGTGCAAGCCGATCGAGGGTTCATCCAGCACGTAAAGCACACCCATCAGCCGCGACCCGATCTGGGTCGCCAGGCGGATTCGCTGCGCTTCACCGCCGGAAAGCGAGCCGGCCGCGCGGTTCAGCGTCAGGTAATCCAGTCCCACGTTTACCAGAAATCCAAGACGCGACTGGATCTCCTTGAGTATGCTTTCAGAAATTGTGGTCTCTCTCTTGGATA
Organism: uncultured Anaerolinea sp.; assembly: GCA_964470275.1. Taxonomy (GTDB): domain Bacteria; phylum Chloroflexota; class Anaerolineae; order Anaerolineales; family Anaerolineaceae; genus UBA6107. The sequence goes on from CAYYBP010000061.1 coordinate 2,758, forward strand.
GGACACCCGGAGTGAACAGGTTTTTCACAAAATCGAGGGTTTTGTTTACCGGCCAGCGCGTAATTTCAACGATGTTGTTGCCCAACACGGTAACCGCCAGCGCTTCCGGCCGTAAACGGTCCCCGTGACAGGTGGGACACTGGCGGTCGCTCATAAACTCCGAGATCTTGTTGCGGATGTATTCAGAATGCGTCTCCCTGAAGCGCCGCTCCAGGTTCGGAATGATGCCTTCAAACGCCAGCTGCATGGTAGTCGTGCGGTTATTACGCCCTTCCATCGTCACCTGCAACTGATCACGACCAGTGCCATAAAGGATCTTTTCAAGCGCTTCCTTGGGCAAATCCTTCACCGGGCGGTTGAGATCGATGCGGTAGTTCTTCGCCACCGCTTCGATCATCTGCCAGTAATAGCCGCCCTGGTCGCGCGGTCCGTTCCATTCCAATGCGGCGATTGCCCCCTCGCTCAACGGGCGGTCTGGATCGGGGATCAGCAGTTCGGGGTCGATCTCGAGCCGGTTGCCCAGCCCCTGGCAATCCGGGCACGCGCCATGCGGTGTGTTGAAGGAAAAGGTGCGCGGTTCGATCTCAGGAAGGCTGATGTTGTGCTCCGGGCACGCCAGGTGTTCGGAGAAGAACAGGTCCACCGGAGGATCAACGCTCAGGTTCTGCACGGTCAGATACCCCTCGCCCACCTTCAGACCAGTCTCAATGGAATCGGTCAACCGTGAGCGGAACGAGCGGTCTTCCTCTTCATCCCCGGTGTGAGAGACAACGATCCGGTCCACAACCGCCTCGATCGTGTGGCTCTTATAACGGTCGAGCGATATATCGTCTTCCAGGTTGTAGACCTCTCCATCCACCCGTGCGCGGATAAACCCAGCCTTGCGGATCTCCTCAAAAACCGCCTGGTAGGTGCCTTTGCGCGCCCGCACCACCGGCGCCAGGATCATCAGGCGGGTGCCCTCTGGCAGCCCTTCCACCCTGTCGACAATTTCCTGGGCGGATTGCTTGACCACCTCCCTGCCGCAAACCGGGCAGTGTGGAATACCAATCCTGGCGAAGAGCAGCCTCAGGTAATCGTAGATCTCGGTCACGGTTCCCACCGTCGATCGCGGGTTGTGCGAGGTGGCTTTTTGATCAATGGAGACGGCTGGAGACAGCCCATCGATGTAATCGACGTCCGGTTTTTCCATTTGGCCTAGAAACTGGCGCGCGTACGCCGATAAGGATTCCACGTAACGGCGCTGACCTTCGGCAAAGATCGTGTCAAATGCCAGCGAGCTCTTGCCTGAGCCCGAAAGCCCCGTGATCACCACCAGCTTGTCCCGCGGGATCTCCACGGAGATGTTCTTGAGATTATGCGCTCGCGCGCCAACTACCCGAATCGATTCTTGAGTCATACACCTTCCAGTCGAACATAATTTCTATTGCATCAGTATAACACAATCCAACCGGTAATTATACCCTTTTCAAATGCAGGCCTCAAAAAGACACGGATACATGAAAATTGACACCTTATTAACCGTTATGGGTTTATACGATATGTATATAATGAAAAATATCCGAATCCACACTGGAAAGGAAAGCCATAATGGAAGCAACTATCAAGCAGGACGCTTCAGCTGAGAAACAGCACAAGAAAGCCATAAGCGCATGGACGATGTACGATTGGGGGAACTCCGCGTTTGCCACCACCATGATGGCCGCGGTATTCCCTATCTTTTACGCTACTCTGGGGGCTGCGGGTGAATCCGGCGCCATCATGACGTCGCGCTGGGGGTTCACCACCGCGTTTGGCGCGCTGGTCGCGGCGATCATCAGCCCGATCCTGGGCGCCGCGGCGGATTTCCGCGGTTCAAAGAAAAAGTTCCTGACGATCTTCATGCTGATGGGCGTCATCGCCACCGCGCTGTTGTTCATTCCCAACGGTCCGGGCGACTGGCTGTTAGCGTCAATTTTCTTTATCATCGCGAATATCGGTTTTGCCGGGAGCCTTGTCTATTACGATGGACTCCTGCCGCACGTGGCCAGGGCAGACGAGATCGACCAGGTTTCCTCGCGCGGCTACATGATGGGGTATATCGGTGGCGGATTACTGCTCGCGATCAATGTCGTGATGATCATGATCGTGCCGGGTCTGGTGCCTTCCCTCAGCACCGGTCTCATGACGCGCCTTTCCTTCTTGACGGTAGCCGTCTGGTGGTTCGTGTTCTCGCTCCCCATCCTGCTGCGTGTCAAGGAACCGGTGCGGCGTATCGAGGTCGGTGAGGAAAACCTGCGCCCGATCCAGGCGAGTTTCAGCCGGTTGAAGAAAACCTTCACCGAGCTGAGAAAATACCGCGATCTTTCATTCGCCATGCTCGCCTTCTGGATCTACGCCAACGGCATCGGCACGATTATCACCATGGCAACCATTTACGGCAAGGAATTAAATTTCAGCGATACGACCCTGCTGGGCACCCTGTTGATGGTGCAGTTCCTCGCGGCTCCGTTCGCTTTTCTGTTCGGTATCCTGGCGAAGAAGATCGGCACCAAGAAAGCCATTTATCTTAGTCTCGGTGTATACTCGCTGATCGCCATCCTGGGCTATTTCATGTACCACGAATGGCAGTTCTGGGCGCTCGGTGCTGGGGTCGCCACCGTCCAGGGCGGCAGCCAGGCGCTCTCCCGCTCGATGGTTGGCAGGATGATGCCCAAGAGCAAGTCGGCTGAATTTTACGGCTTCTTCAGCGTGTTCGAAAAATTCGCGTCCATTCTCGGCCCCTTCATTTTTGGCATCATCTCGCGGCTGATGAACGAATCACGCCTGAGCATCGGCTCTTTGATCGTGTTCTTCCTGATCGGCATCTTCGTGCTGACCAAGGTGAACATGCCGCGTGGAGAAGAAGTCGCTAAAGAAGAAGAGATGAAGATGGTGGAAGCAGCCTGAATCACAAGCCCTTCATGATCAAAAAAAGGACAGCGCGGCTGTCCTTTTTAATCCCCTACCATTTCGTTCAGAAAATCCGCGCTAGCAACCAGGGGATATTCTGCGCCAGTTGAAATACTCCCACGCCGGCGAGCAGCAGGTAAACGGCCGCCAACAGGGCTGTTCTCTGCGCCTCTGGCAGTGTTGATCCACTCAATTTATCATGGATGAGAATCGGAATAAAAAATGCTGCGCTATACAGCGGGACCAGCCACGGCATCATGTACTGAAAAGATTTCACCAGCACAAAGAAAACCAGGTAACCACCAATGATCAGTAGCCAGGCGAACAGCGACCATTGAAAAGCCCAATTCCGCCGGATGAACAATCCTGCCAGCACCGACACCGCCAGTACAGCCAGCGTGAACCCGGTCCCGTACCATTTCTTCACGTGCGGCCACCAGGCTGTCACCCCGGTGCGGTACACCCCTTCTGGGTCCGGCTCGGCGTACCCGATGGTGAGATCGGCCTGTTTTTTTTCAGCCAGCCGCTGGATCGCCCGGTATTCACCGGGGTTAAAGAGGTACGGGTTGGTAACCAGGATCGTGCCCGCCATCAGCAGGCAGAACAACCCACCTGTCACAGCCGCCTTTTTTACAGAAAGGATGTTTTTCAACAGACCACTTACCAGCAACCCGGCCACCGCCAGGAAGAAGAACAAACCAAATAGGCGGGTTCCCACGGACAATCCACAGGTAATGGCCGCCAGGAAGAAATACCTGCCAAAACGCAGCGCGTCCCGGTCGAGGAAATACAGCGTCAGCGCGATGAACAATAAATTAAGCGAATCTGGATGCCAGAATTGGGCGTTGTTTTGCACCGCGCCAGGCAATGTGAGGATCAGCGCAAATACCGCCACCGATGGCAGCCAGTGTTTGAGCCGGGTTGCCAGGTAAGTGAATATAAACGCGCTGAGGATGTACGGCAGCACGCTGATGAACTGCCGTAACAGGAACAGGTTGGCCTGCGTTTGCGCCACGAAATTCGCCCCATGCGCCAGCCGTGATGGCAGCAGCAGCAGCGCGGATAGCCCATAGAATGGGAAGCCGTAAATATAATCTCCGTAGATGAAAAACCGGTAGAAGTTCATCCGTAGGCTTTCCTGTTGAGAAAGCATCTTCACCACAACCGGGTACATCACGTATTCATCACCACCTGAAACCAGGAAATCGTGCGGGGTTTCCGCCCCCTGCAGGTTGATCGGGATGAAGAGGCAAAAATAAAGGATGCCGATCACGGCAAGAACGATGATCGAAGTTCTCACCGACCCCGGCAGCCTCCGCAACTCAGATGCCCTGGTGTCCTCGTCAATTTCCGCGCGCTTCTTGTGATCCCCGCGACGGCGTAGAAATCCAAAGAGCACCCACGCGCAATAAGCAAGCCAGCCGATGATCGGCGCGAGCCCCTGCGGTATGAAGATCAGTTCGTAGAAGAACGCCAGGCTGAGAAATACCGCCGCGCCCAGCGCCAGGTAATACGCCTGCCGGCTGGTTTCGGTCTCCACGTTTTGCGAGCTTTCCTTGACAATGCGCCTTTTACGCGCGCTCTGATTTCTTTTGACCAGGATAAAAGCTGCAACGGCGAGAAGCAGCATCAGATGAACCGCGAAGATGATCAACCGCTGGATCGAGTAACCCATCCAGTAGGCGGAGCCCGCCTCGGAAGGGATCAACAGCGTCAGCCCGGCTGTGATCATTCCAACAATAACCATCGACCACAGCCAGGCACGATTTCTTGTTTCAGGGTTCATTTACATTCGCTTCCAGCTTAAATAAAAAAGGCGTGGGGTTGATCCCACGCCCCTTATGAGATCATTTCGTTACTTCGTACAATTCTACCAGCACCCCGCCGGTGCTTTTTGGATGGACAAACACCATTTTCCTGCCCGGCAGCACCTGGGGTTCCTCGCTGAGCAGTCGGACGCCTTTGTCTTTAAGCTGCGCCATCATGCCAACGATGTCATCCACTTCAAAGCACAGGTGATGCATCCCGCCGCCGCGCTCAGCCAGGAATTTGGCGACACCGCTGTCATCGGTGGTAGGTTTTACCAGCTCCACCTCGCTCTCCCCGATAGGCAGAAACGCCACCTGGGCTTTCTGGCTCGGCACGTCCTCCAGGTGATGCAGTTTGATGCCCATCGCGTCCTGCCAGAATTTCAAGGCTTCTTCCACATCTCCAACAACAACTGCCACGTGATTGATTTTATTGATCTTGGCCATTTTCTCTCCTCAGAAATTTATCCCCAAACGGGAGGTTGATATTCGCCCCACACCTTGCGTAGAACGCCGCATATCTCGCCAAGCGTGATCTCGTTTTCAACGCAGGTGACAAACAACGGCATCATATTCTCGCTGCCCCGGGCAGCGGTGTCGAGGTGCCCCAGCAGCTCGTTCACCTTTTGGGTATCGCGGCTCTTGCGTAATTCTGCCAGCCGCGCCTTCTGTTCCTGTTCGATCGCCGGGTTGACGCGCAGCCGCTCCAGTTCCATTTTTTCCTCAGCCTGGAAAGCGTTCACACCCACCACCAGCTGGGCTTTGCTCTCCACATCCTTCTGGAAGCGGTACGCCGAATCCTGGATTTCGTTCTGCATGTACCCCTTCTCGATCGCCGCCAGCGCGCCGCCAAGATCATCGATCTTGCGAATGTAGTCCATCGCGTGGGCGCAGATCTCATCCGTCAAGTATTCGACCACGTAAGAACCGCCCAGCGGGTCGATGGTGTCTGCCACCCCGGATTCATGCGCGATAATCTGCTGAGTACGCAGCGCGGTGCGCACCGATTTCTCGGTTGGCAGCCATAGGGCTTCATCCTTGGAGTTGGTGTGCAGCGACTGGGTTCCGCCCATCACGGCAGCGAGCGCCTGGATCGCTACGCGGACAATGTTGTTCTCCGGCTGCTGAGCGGTGAGTGTGGAGCCGCCGGTTTGCGTGTGGAATCGCAACATCCAGGATTTGGGGTCAGTCGCGCCAAAGCGTTCCTTCATAATTTGCGCCCACAACCTGCGGGCCGCCCTGAACTTGGCGACTTCTTCGAGAAAGTCGTTGTGTGCCGCAAAGAAGAAGGACAACTGCGAAGCAAACTGGTCAACTTCCTGCCCCGAATCGATCGCTGCCTGCACGTACGCGATGGCGTTGGCGAGCGTGAACGCCACTTCCTGCACCGCGGTGGATCCGGCTTCGCGGATGTGATAGCCGGATATGCTGATCGTGTTCCAGTTCGGCACTTCATTCTCGCAGAATTTGAAAATATCCGTGATCAGGCGCAGAGAAGGTGTGGGCGGGAAAATGTATGTTCCACGCGCCACGTATTCCTTGAGGATATCGTTTTGGATCGTACCGCGAAGCTGGCTGGCTGGCACCCCCTGCTTTTTGCCTACCGCGATGTACATCGCCAGCAGGATGGCGGCTGGTGAATTAATGGTCATACTGGTCGAGACCTTCTCCAGCGGGATGCCCGAAAGAAGGGTTTCCATGTCCCGCAACGAGGAGATCGAGACGCCCACCTTGCCCACCTCACCCAGCGACATCGGGTCGTCCGCGTCATACCCGATCTGGGTGGGCAGGTCAAACGCCACTGACAATCCGGTTTGACCCTGGTCCAGCAGGTAGCGGTATCTTTTGTTGGATTCCTCGGCTGAGGCGAAGCCGGCGTACTGCCGCATCGTCCAGAAGCGGCTGCGGTACATGGTCGGCTGAACACCGCGGGTGAAGGGATACTCGCCCGGGAAACCGAGCTGCTCCATGTAATCGCTTTCTACAGGGGTCGCCACCCGCGGAATGGGTATCCCGGAAGGCGTGGTAAATTCCGCCTTTCTCTCTTTAAATTTCTCGACAACTGGTTTGACGACTTTTTCATCCCAATGATTCTTTTCCTGTTCAAGGTTCATATGCGCCTCGCTGAATTTGGATATCAATGATAATTTAGTATACATGAATATCAAAATGAAGTGCAGAATATTATGATAAACTGAAACAAATCTCCTGAAGTTGGCAATTATGTCTGATTTTCTTCAACTCATCACCGAACTCGCCATAATCCTGGTCGCTGCCAAAGCAGCGGGGTATCTCAGCACGCGTCTCAAGCAGCCCTCGGTCTTTGGCGAGCTGCTGGTGGGTGTTTTGCTTGGACCATCCCTGTTGGATATCACCCACCTGGGCTTTATCACCAATTCTCACCTCGACGAAGTGATTTACGAACTGGGTGAGATCGGTGTCCTGCTGCTGATGTTCCTGGCGGGGCTCGAACTGCACCTGAAGGACCTCACTCGCAACACACGCGTCGCGCTGTACGCCGGGGTGCTGGGTGTGATCTTCCCGGTCGGACTGGGCATTCTCTTTGGTGTCATATTAAAGATCCCGTTTGCTCACTCTTTGTTCCTCGGGCTTACCCTCGGTGCAACATCAGTATCCATTTCCGCCCAGGTGTTGATCGAATTGAAAGCGCTGCGCAGCCGGGTTGGGCTGGGGTTGCTGGGCGCGGCGGTTTTTGATGATATTCTCGTCATCCTCATCCTCTCCTCCGCGGTCGCGTTCCTGGATGGCGGCGGCAGCCTGGCGGGCATCCTGTGGGTATTTGCGAAGATGGTAATCTTCCTGGCGCTGGCTGCTGCCGTGGGCTTTTGGGTGCTGCCGCGTTTGATACGCATCACGCAAAAACTGAACATCAGCCAGGGATTAACCACCCTGGTGCTGGTGGTGTTGCTGGGCTACGGGCTGGCGGCGGAACTGATCGGGGGGATGGCAGCCATCACTGGTACTTTCATGGCAGGTCTCATGTTCAGCCGCACCCCTGAAAAATCAGCCATCGAATCCAACCTGCTTTCGATTTCGTACGCCTTTTTTGTACCGATCTTCTTCATCAGCATCGGCCTGAACGTCAACCTGCGCGAACTGAGCCTTGATTCCATGTGGCTCTTCCTTGGGATATCAGCCATCGCCATCCTCGGAAAGATCGTCGGCTCAGGTTCCGGCGCGCTGCTGGCGAAATTCACCCCGCGCGAATCACTGCAGATCGGTATCGGCATGGTCTCGCGCGGCGAGGTCGGCTTGATCATCGCTAATATCGGCGCCAGGTCCGGCTACCTCAGCGAAGAATTGCTCACCATCATCGTTGGAATGATTCTCGTCACCACATTGGTAACACCGCCGATGCTGCGGGCTTCATTTGACCGGGCGTCGAAAGCCAAAATCAAACCGCCCACCCCACCAATTGATGTGGAAAAGGAGAGTGCCTGATGCACATGATCCTGTTTGTTCTGCATGACCCTGATAAATTGCCTGAATTGCTCGAAAGTTGGGATTCCGTCGGTGTGAGCGGTGTGACCGTCGTTCCCAGCACGGGCATCGGCCGGCTGAAATCCTCGGATTTGCTGCGCGACGACATCCCGCTGATGCCCAGCCTCGAGGACCTGATGGAGGCGCCGGAACGCTACAACCGCACCCTTTTCACCCTCGTGGAAGGCCAGGAGATGATTGATCGTGTGGTGAAAGCCACAGAGCGCGTCATCGGTGATCTCGATGAGCCCAACACAGGCATCCTCTCGGTAATTCCTGTCGAGCGCATCTATGGCCTGCACCGGAGAGATCACGCGGGAGATTGAAATTCCTCTGGCACAAATTCCTCTGGCGAATTTCTTGACCGAATAAACGCCCGATGGTAAAATCTGTCCGTTAATGCCTCCATCGTCTAGGGGACCAGGACGCAGCCCTTTCAAGGCTAAAACCGGAGTTCGAATCTCCGTGGAGGCACACAAAACCACCGCAAGGTGGTTTTTCATATTACGTAGATCTTCGAGAACCTCCGTGGAGGCACACAAAACCACCGCAAGGTGGTTTTTCATATACTTACTTAGATCTTCGAGAATCTCCGTGGAGGCACCTGAAACCGCCAAAAGCCGTTCTTTTATATAATTAATGGCTAGGTATAGGTGTAACATTAATTATTAAATATTTGGATTGGGCAAATAATAGGCCAAAAATTAAATTTCAATTCAACATCATTTTCAGAGGGACTATGGCAAGAATCGAAACGCCAAAATTACGTAATGTGAGACGTAAGATCGCCGAAGAGATCTTTCACCTGGTGTATTCCAAAGAGGATAAATATTTCCGACAAGAGAAAATCGAAGAAATCGATCGTTGGATGGCTGAAATGGGTTACTTAGGAAATGAAACACCGACAGAGCTGGCCAGAGAATGGAAGGAATTTTCAAAACCAGAATAGTGTAGAGCGTGTAGCGTGCGTTGAAAAAGCACCAATACCTATACGCGCACACACACCAGGCTACGGTTCCTTATCCAGCACCCACAGCCTGTCACTTTTTTCATACGACGCCACGAACCACACCCTCCCTTCTTCATCCAGCGTGCCAAAACGGCCAATTAACGGGGAGACCAGCTCGGGCAATTCTCCGTTTATCCGGTAAACGCCTCCCATCCGGTAGACCCACGGAATCCCTGCCGCGTCAAAGAGTGGTCCCCAATAACCGGAATCATACTCCCCCACCTCGCCGACCTGTGTAAATTGCTCCTCTTGCAGGTGATACAGCACGCAGTTGCCAAAACAGCTTGCTCCCCCGCAAAGTACAAAAACAGGCCAGGCATCGTTGTTCGGGTCCACAGAA
>CAYYBP010000062.1:0-12094 GCA_964470275.1 uncultured Anaerolinea sp.
CCGGTGCCGCCGATGCCGATCAGGTGGATGTGTTTCATCAGATAAACATCACCAGGACAAAAACAAAACAGACCGCGACCGCGATATAGATCGTGGGCGAGACGACCAGCCAGGTTGGCGGCAGGAGTGAAATCCAGCGCAAAGCAGCCTGCCCGGTTTGGGTCATGGCATCCGGTTCGATCACGAAGGGGAATGGATAACCCAGCGCGTGTAAGTAGTACCATAATGATCCAAAAACGAGGTAACCGTTGACGGCGCCGAGCACCAGGCCCAGCATTGTGTCCTGGAGCATGTGGCGGATAAAACGACCGCTCTCTGCCAATTTAGGGATTTTTGGAGTCTGGTATCCGAAGAATACCAGTCCACCAAGAACGCCAGCCTTGATCCAGAAGATGGTTTCGGGTTGTGAGTTCTGGATGGTTTCCTTGAAGAAGGGAACAAAGGTTTCAAGGACATTGAGGGAAAAGAGAGCAAGGATGACGCTAAAGGTCACCAGCAGTTCCTTGGCCCAGCCGCGCATGGCTCCAACCAGGGCGAAGAGAATGATGAAGATCCATAAAAGCACGTTTAGACTGATCATGTTCTTATTTCCTTCCTGATTCCGCTTCTCTTGATAAATTCATCAGCAGGTCTGCGACACGTTCGGCGGCATGCGGAATCGCCATGGCTTTCATACGATTGCTCATTTCTGACAGCCTGTTTTCATCTTTCAATAGGCGGCTAAGGGTGGGCATGAGTTCGACTGGTAGTTGCGAGTTTTCCAGGATCACAGCGCCTCCCTTTTGCGCGAGGTGATCGGCGTTCACTTTCTGGTAGCGCCAGGCGTAAGGGTAGGGCACAAGGATGGCAGGCAGTCCAAAGAGTGGAAGTTCTCCCAGGATGGAAGCCCCTGCACGGCAAACGATGAGCGAAGCGGCCGAGAACGCAGCGCTCATCTCGTCATGAAGATAAGAATGCGCCTGGTAGCGCTGCGCAAGGTCAGCCGACAACAGTTTTTTCTGTTCCAAAGCGGCATCGTAATCCTGCGTACCCGTGATATGAATCAACTGCGCCATATCGAGGATGGATTCGAGATTCTCTGCGACAGCCTGGTTGATGGAATGCGCGCCCTTGCTGCCGCCCATTACCAGAAGCACAGGCAGGGTTTCGCTTAGCCCAAGGGAATGGATGGCCTGAGCCTTCTGCTGCGGGACCAGGTCGCTGCGCGTGGGGTAGCCGGTCACCACCAGGTCGTTCTTGCGGGTGAAGAACCGGCTTGAGGACTCGTTAGTCAGGGCGATCATATCTGCAAAACGGGATAACACTTTCAATGCCATTCCGGGTTCGATATCCGGAACGTACAGGAGGGTTTTCACCTTGCGGCCTGCCAGCGCCATCGGGACGGCGACATAACCGCCGGTGAAGAACAATACATCCGGTTTGAAAGTCAGAAGGATCTGCTTGGCTTCGAAGTAGCCTCGCGCCAGTTTGATAAGGTTGCCCGGGAGTGTACGAATCCCCACGCCATGCACGCCGGCAGCGCTGATCTCTGTGTATGAGACGTTGGCGCGCGAGACCAGGTCGGCTTCAATGCCGCCCTTGCCACCCACCCACAGGGTTTCCTGTACCATATCAGTTGCCGCTTGCAGGACCGCGAGCGCGGGATACACTCCCCCGCCTGTCCCGCCGGCGCAGATCAACAACCGCATGCGAGAGGTTCCTTTCTGTTCCGGATTGGGTCAGTTTCGATTGACGCGATATTCCCATCAGGATGCCGATACCCGCCAGGGTGGTGATCAGGCTGGAACCGCCTGAACTGATGAGTGGCAGCGCGTTACCAGCGAATGGCAGCAGGTTCACCAAAACACCCATGTTGATGACGGCTTCGATGAAGATCCATAAGCTGATTCCAGCTGCCAGCCATTTACCAAGGTCGTCCTGCGCGCGGTTGGCGACGGTGAGACCGCGCCACAGGAGAAGAATGAACAGTGAGATGACGACGAAACCGCCGATGAGACCGGTCTCTTCAACGATGACCGCGAAAATCGAATCAGTGGGGGCAACTGGCAGACCGATAAACTTGGTGGTGGAGCGACCGATTCCGACGCCAAAGACACCCCCATTGATGATGGCCTCAAGCGACCATTTCACATGGTCAGAAGCGCTCTTCGGATCCTGCAAGCCCAGCCAGTAATCGGTGAGGCGGGTGGAAGCCGTGGGATAGACACGCACCACCAGCATACCAAGCAGACCAGTGATCACCACCACCATCAGGATCTGGCTGACCTTGCCGCCGGCGATGAAGAAGAGCACGCCGCCGAGGAAGATGATCGTGGCGGCGGCAGAGACATCAGGCTGCGCCAGGACCAATCCCGCGATGATGCCGATGATGCCGAGCAGGGGGATGAGGCCGTAGGTCCATTTGTCGAGAGAATCCCGTTTGCTGTAGAGCCAGAAACTGAGGTACACGATAACCGCCAGCTTGGCAAACTCGGAGGGTTGGATCGAACCGGAGAAAAGACCACGCCTGGCGCCGAACTGGGTCTCCTGCCCAAATAGCAGTACACCGACGCAGAGTACAACGACCGCGATCATACCGGGCACGATCCACTTTTCGTATTTGTGGTAATCAATGTAGGTGAGAACAATGATGCTGCCCAATCCTACGAGACCGATGAGCATCTGGCGCAGCACCATGCGGTATTCAGAATTCCCCAGGGAACTGGCAAGTTGCCAGCTGGCGGAATAGATCATCAACAGACCGATGGCAAAAAGGGAAACCACGATCACAGCCAGTGGCAGGTCGATGCTTTCCCAAAAAGAAAGCCGTTTGATGGCAGCGCGTTTGACAGGAGCGTTCACCTTTTGGTCAGTCATAGCCGATTCACCCATTCGATAAAAGTATTTCCGCGTTCTTCAAAATCCTTGAAGGCATCGTAACTGGTGCAGCCGGGCGAGAGCAGAACCACATCACCGGGTTTGGCCAGTTTCGCCGCTTGTTCAAGTGCTTCCTGCATGGTTGTGAAGCCCGCGACGGATCCAAGCCGGCTATCGGGCAGCGGAACCCCGATCGCCTGCTGAATCTTGCCGGCTGCCTCGCCGAAAATCACCACGTGGTCGACCCGCTGGTGGATGACCTTGGACAGGTCGTCCCAGGGGAGGTTTTTATCTCTTCCACCCAGCAGGAGGATGACCGGCTCATCGAATGACCGCAGGGCGGCCAGGGTGCGCTCGGGGGCGGTGGCGATCGAGTCGTTGATCCAGGTTACTCCGCGCACCTCGCGCACGACCTCAAAGCGGTGTTTCACGCCGCGGAACTCGCTCACAGCAGCGGTTATGGCGGCAGGATCGAAATGCAACACCGCGGCGATAGCACAGGCTGCCAGGACGTTTGATAGATTATGGTCGCCTCGGAGTTGTATGACGGATCGCTGAAGCAGGTGGGTTTCAACCCCAGCCGCTTTGTGGATCACTTCCCCGCCGCGTACGAAGACCTGTGGGGTATCCGTATCGAGCTCTTGAATGCCGTAAGTGACCAGCGAACCCTTTACGATTGAGCGCAGGTTCCAGGATCCGGGATCCTCGTGGTTGAGGATGGCGATGTCCTGCGGCTGTTGAAAGGCGAGTATGCGGCTTTTGGCCTGGATGTAGGCGTCCATGCCGGCGTGGCGGTCGAGATGATTGGGGGTGATGTTCAACACAACCGCGATCTGCGGGCTGGTGGTCATCAATTCCAATTGAAAGCTGGAGAGCTCAAGGATCACCAGGTCTTCCGATTTGACCTGGTCGACGAACTCGATCAGCGGGTTGCCGATATTGCCGCCCACCCAGGAGACCCGGGGTGATTTGACAGCGGCAGCTGCGATCTTGCCGATCAGTGACGTCGTTGTGGTCTTTCCCGCGGAACCAGTGATGCCAATGACGGGAGCCTTGACGGCTCCCATGAAGATTTGCGAGTCATTTGTTACCCGAATGCCGCTCTTAAGAGCCTCAGCCACGATGGGAAGGGTGAGGGGCACACCGCCTGAGATACAAACGACGTCGGCGGTTTCCAGCAGGGATACCGGATGCTCACCTAATACCCAGTTCACACCGGTACCGGAGAGCGACTGGATGCTGGAGAGCAGTTTTTCCCGCGGCTGGATGTCGTTCAGGGTAACAATGGCACCTTTCTGCGAGAGAAAACGAGCCAGCGCCAGACCCTGGCGGGCGGCGCCTAAAATCAAAACCCGTGTACCCTGGTAGCTCACCATTTTCTTATCCAAGCGCGATCGCCAAACCAAAAATTGCGGCCAATAAACCGATCAGCCAGAACCGCTGCACAATCTGTGTCTCGCTCCATCCCGAGAGTTCGAAATGGTGATGAAGCGGGGCCATTTTGAATAGCCTTTTCCCTTTTGTTCTCTTGAAATATAGAACCTGCAGCACGTCGCTGGCTGCTTCGCTAACGGGAATGATGGCGATGATGGGTAAAAGGATCCATTGCCCGGTCATCAGCGCGACAACGCCCATCACCGCGCCCAAAGAAAGCGCCCCGGTATCTCCCATGATCATCATTGCCGGGTGAACGTTGAACCATAAAAACCCGAACAGCGCGCCGACCAGGGTAAAGCAGAAACGCGCCACGAAAGCGTTGCCCTGGAAGAGCGCGATCGCTCCAAATACTGCGAAGGCGGTCGCGGAGATCAAACCTGCAAGCCCGTCCAGTCCATCCGTGAGGTTCACGGCGTTTGACATGGCGACGATGATGAAAGTGGCGATCGGGATGTACCAGACACCCAAGTCAAACACAGCGTTGACGCCGGGCCAGATCAATTCGGGTACTTCAAGAACATTCTTCAGTACAAAGGCGGATATGATCGCCAGCAATACCTGGGCAATAAATTTTGTCCGGGCGCGCATCCCCAGGCCGCGGCGCGGACCGCGGATACCTTCCCAATCGTCAACCGCGCCGAGCAAACCGAAGGCGATCATCACGCCGAGGGGCAGAAGCACGGACCGCCCAAGGAGGTTGAGGCCGAGGATGGATGCCGCGTTGAGCAGGATGGTGATCAGGGCGACGGTGCCGATAATGATGACACCGCCCATGGTGGGCGTGCCCATCTTGGTGATGTGGCTTTCAGGTCCTTCCACACGAATGATCTTGCCAAGTCTGAAGTGTTTCATCACGCGCAGCAATGGACCACCCCAGATGACCGCGAGGATGAATCCCAACCCGCTCAAAGCAAGCGCCAATGCGGTTTCTTTCATTCTTCCACCTCCAGCGCCTGCACGATCCTGTCCATTCGTAGGCTATGAGCGCCTTTTACTAACACCACATCCCCCTTGTGCAGGGTCTTGTTCAGGCTGTCAATCACAGCCTCGCTATCCTCAAGCATCTCGACCGCGTGGGCCGGCAGACCGGCCTGGAGGGCGGCGTCCGCGATCATGCGGGCGTTCTGCTGAAACGCGATCAATTTATCAGCCACCTGCGCCGCGCGAATGCCCACCTTTTGGTGCCCCACTGCTTCGTATGGGCCTAGCTCGTTCATCCCGCCCAGCACGGCGATCTTGCGGCCGGGCAGTTCATTCAACAGGTTCAGGGCAGCGAGCATTGATTCTGGCGATGCGTTGTAGGTGTCATCAAGGAGCAGCGCCCCCTCGCGGGTTTCAACAGCCACGAGCCGCAACTGGCTGGAAGCGTGCTGCAGACCAAAGGTGATCTCTCCCCAGGAAAGCCCCTCCACCAGGGCGGCGGAGACAGCGCGCAGGATGGTGTGGATCGAATGATGCCCGATGATCGGAACCTGTAGATTGAAGGTGTCTCCGCAATAATGTAAGCGGCAGCGAATGCCTTCCAGGCCTTGAGATTCGATGTTGTCAGCCCACAGGTCAGCCTTGGGATCAAGCCCGTAATAAAACACGTTGGCGTCTGTCAGCTTGTACATGGGGGCTATGAACGGATCATCCTTGTTGAGGATGGCGGTTCCAACCGGGGAAGGGGGGAGCGCATGCACAAGTTCGCTCTTGCCGCGGGCGATGGCTTCTTGAGATTTGGACCGCGATGCGTGCACCGTGCCGATATTGGTGAGGATACCGACCTGGGGTTGCGCGATATTGCACAAGAGTTGAATATCACCGGGTTCATAAAAGCCCATTTCGAGCACTACGCGCTGGTAACCGGGACCCAGCCGCAACAGGGTGAGGGGAAGACCGATTTCGTTGTTGTAATTCCCCTGATTCTTCAATGTCCGGTACCTCTGGCTGAGCACCTCTGCCACCAGTTCCTTGGTGGTTGACTTTCCAACGCTGCCGGTGATGCCAATGACGCGCACGTCAAACCTGCGCCGCCAGAAAGCCGCGACCTGTTGGAGGGCTTTCACCGTGTCTGGTACACGTAAAACGAAGGGAGCTGCCGGAAAGGTGTAGTCAGCAGGGAGGGGTGCGCGCAGGTCTACCACCGCCAGCGCGGGATCAAGGTCGCGTTCGGCAAATGCCAGGAGCGCCCCATTTTGAAAGGCGGCGGAGATGAAATCGTGGCCGTCGCTTCGCTCTCCACGTGTGGCGATAAACAAGCCGCCGGGGATCACCTGGCGTGAATCGACGGCCGCCTCGGAGATTTCGAGGGCGGCATTTGCGGGGCGTACCCCCTGTATCGCTTCAACCACATCAACCAGGCTTAGCATTTTTCCTCTTTACTGTTCCGCCATGCTTAACCGGAGGTTATCCGGGGGGATGTTCATCAATACGACGATTTCCTGCACAACGTCGCGAAATACCGGGGCGGCAACGATCGAGCCCCAGATCGAGGTTTTTGGTTTTTCAAGCCAGACGTACACGATGAACTTGGGATCGTCCACCGGTCCCCAGCCAACGAACGAAGCATTCGTCTGGTAGCTGGAGTACTGACCGTTCACGGCAATTTCAGCGGTGCCGGTCTTGCCGGCCACGCGGTAGCCCTCTACCAGCGCGTCGGATGCTTCCTCTTCGAGTGAGGTCGCAAGCATATCCGTGAGGGTGTGAGCGGTTTCGGCTGTGATGGGCATACCCACATACTGGCTGGCGGTATTGTATTGCTGACCATTCTGGATGTATGCTTTGAGAATGTGCGGGGCGACCATTTTTCCATCATTGGCGATGGAAGACGCTGCCATCAGCAGCTGGATCGGTGTCACCGCGACGCCCTGACCGAATGAATTGGTCGCGAGGTTGATCGTGTACCACATCGGGTCGCCGGGAACGCTGAGCGGGTAAACCTCTTCGCCGGCGAGGTCGATGTTGGTGCGGTGGCCAATACCGAACTTGTCGAGATATTGATAAAAACGGTCGGGACCTATCTGGGTGGCGACCCAGGAAAGGCAAACATTCAACGAGTGCTGCATGCAGCCGATCATGTTTTGTTCACCCCACGCGCCGCGGTCCCAGTTGTAGATGGTCCAACCGCCCACCTCGATCTCACCTGTATCGGTAAAGGGGGTGAGGGGGGTGACCACACCGGCATCGAGAGCGGAAGCCATGGTGAGAATCTTGAACACCGACCCCGGTTCGTAAACCTGGTTCACGGCTTTGTTGTAGGGAGTTCCGGCTGGAAAGAGTTTCTCAAATTCCCAGTAGGCGTTGGGATCGAGGCGGGGAGTGCTCGCCATGGCAAGGATCTCGCCATTTTCCGGGTTCATCACGATGATCGTTCCGCCTTCCGCCTTATTGGATGCGACCGCTGAATCCAGGATGGTTTCGGTGGCGCGTTGTATCTCGCGGTCGATGGTGAGGATCAGGCTGGCGCCGGCGGGAGCGGTGGGGATTTCCTTCAATTCATACGGATCGAGGGGGATCATTACTTTCTTTTTCTCGCCCGCGAGCAGGGTGTTGTATTGCTCTTCGATGCCGTAATAGCCGGCAGCGCCTTCGCGGTCATAGAAAGTGTAGAAACCAAGCACATTGGCAGCCAGCGTGTGTTCAGGATATGTCCGTTGCAGGTGAGCAGACCAGACCAGCCCGCGCAGGGATGGCAGCTGCGGATTGACGCCGTAGGGATTTTTCTCTTCGTAATCGGACTTCAATTGGGTAAGTTCCGCGATCTGCTCTGACGAGATAAAATCTGCCAGGGTGATGTACACGTTTTCACCGGGCACGTAGGCGCTGCTGGCAGCCTCGAAGACCTCGCCGTAATCCATATCGAGTACGTTGGATAACGAGGAAGCGATAGCGGCAGGATTCTTTACAAACTGGAGTTCCAGTCCGATCTCATACACTTCCTTGTTGCCTGCCAGGAGGTGACCCCAACGGTCGTAGATATATCCGCGCTCAGACTGGATTTCGCGCAATTCGTAGCCGTAGTTTTTCGCCCATTTATCCAGGTACTCGGCGTGCGTGCTGTTCTGAATGCGGATCATCTGGGCAAAGATCCCTGCCGCGAAGAGCGTGAGGATGATGGCAAGGACGTTGGGTCGGGAGAAGAAGCGTTTCATCAGTCGCTGCCTCCGGTCATGCTTTCGCTCAGGAGGTTCACGCCGGTGAACAACCAATCCCAAAGAGACTGGCTATAGCTGGGGTTGGAGATCTGGATGCCCGAATTGTCGATCCAGGGCGGCGGCGCGGAGATTTGCGATTGCCTGCCGCCGTATCCGGGAATGTTGATGTAGACGGCATCTTCCGGGTCGATCCGGACAAACCCCATCTCAAGGGCGCGCTTTTCCATAGCCGGTGAGGAGGTGAGGATGGCGATTTGCGCCTTGCGGTCGGCAATCTGGCGTTCGAGGTCGAGCCGATCAAGATTGAGCCGGTAGGCATCGAGCCCCGCCGTGGCTGCCTTCCCGCTGATGCTGAGGTAAACGCTGGCAACAAGCAAAAGGATGACAAGTGAAAGAAGAAAAAAGCCCGCAGCCTGGACGTGATTGCGCCAGGGCGCCTGCTTAAACGCCTGAACAAACCGTTTTGCTTTATCGGTTCTGGCTTTTAGTTTGTTTTCGTGTTCGTGCAATTCAGTCATTCGTTAGCCTGTTTCTTTTCAATGACGCGCAATTTTGCGCTTCTGGCTCTATAGTTAGCGGCGATTTCCAACTCGTCTGCCACAATGGGGTGACGGGTGATTTCAATGACCGAGGCAGTGTGTCCGCAGGTGCAAACTGGCTGCCCGGGGGGGCAAATGCAATCCCTGCTTTCCTGCCTGAAATACTGCTTTACGATGCGGTCCTCGAGGGAGTGAAACGATATCACTGCCAGTCGGCCGCCTGCTGCCAGGGCGTTCACTGCCTGGGGCAGGAATCTCTCGAGAGAGTCCAGCTCCTGGTTGACGGCGATGCGCAGCGCCTGGAAGGTCCTGGTCGCGGGGTGGATCTGGTGGGGGCGGGGTCCGGCTAACTTTTTGATCTGATCAGCCAGTTCCATGGTTGAGTGGAAGGGGCGGTTCTGTACGATCGCTCGGGCGATGCGGCGGGAGTTGCGATCCTCGCCATAGCGCCAGATAATGTCTGCCAGGTCGGCTTCAGCCGAGTGGTTGACGATATCCTCCGCGCTGACGGGCTGGGACGGGTCGAAGCGCATATCCAGTGGCCCATCGTGGGTGAAAGAGAAACCGCGTTCGGAAGAATCGATTTGCATGGAGGATACGCCAAGATCGATGACGATGCCGTTCACGTGGTCCCAGCCTAGCGTCAGCAGCGCGGTGCGGAGTTCAATGTAGGAGGAGTGAAGCAAGTGAACCCGGTCTTTAAACAAACTCAGGCGTTGAGAAGCGATCTTCAATGCCTGAGGGTCTACATCCAGACCTACGAGCTTGCCATCTGGCGAGCTTCGATCGAGTATCCCCCAGGCGTGTCCGCCGGCTCCAACTGTAGCATCCACATAATACCCCGGACTTACAGGACGTAAAGCAGATATGATTTGTTGGTAAAGAACAGAGACATGCGGGATTTCATTCGCATTGTCAGAAGGTTTCATGGTCAGATCGTCAGGTCAAAGTTCGAAACAAGCTCTGCAGCTGAGGTAGGACCTTCACCCTTTTCCTCCTGCTCCTGGTAGGAAGTCGGGTTCCACACTTCGATGTCTTTGCCGATGCCCACGATCAACGCGCTGTTATCCAGGCGGGCGATGGTGCGCAGCGGTTGTGGGATAATAAAGCGCCCGGTGCGGTCAAACTCGATCTGCGCAGCGGTGGAAAAGATGAAACGCCGCAACTGGCGGGTATTCTCGTCGCCCATGTTCATGGCGTTGATGCGGTCGTAGAGCAGCTGGAAGCGATTGGCGTCCATCACCAGCAGGTTGTGGTCGAAACCGTTGAGGATAAAGGGTTTTTCGCCGAGCTGTTCGCGGAAAGACGCCGGGAACGTTAATCGTCCTTTATCGTCTATATTATGTAGGTAGCGACCGATGAACCCGTTGAACATATTTTCTACCTTTTCTTCTAATGGCGAACGCCGGAATCGGCTCCGGCGCTCCACTTATTCCCACTTTTTACCACTTTCCCCCACATTATACATATATTTAAATAAAAATACAAGTGTTTTTGAAAAAATGACCCCTAAATACACAAAATTCCTCCCACTGGAAGGCAAGAGATGAAAGGAACAAAATGAAAAATCGATCTTTCTTCAGCCTGTCGAAGTGCGTCTCATTGCTGGCGGCATCCTTGTTGACCGGATGTATCACGATCAACTTCCCGGGAGGGAACCCGGCTAATCCCACGCAGCCGCCGCAAGTCGTCGCCCCGACCGCCACCAGCATTTCTGCAACGCCGATAATCGAACTGCCGACACCCGCGTCCTCAGCGCTGCCAGGCGGGTTGACCGATGAAGTCATCCGTAATGGTGAGTACCTCTCACCACTGTTGCAAGTACCGATCCAACTTGTTGACGGCGAATACTCACAAACCACGGACGAGAATCGACTGCATGCAGCGTTGATACCGGAAATTCAATATGGCGATCTGAACCAGGATGGGATTGCGGACGCGGCATTTACCCTGAGTGAGGACACGGGCGGATCAGGCAATTTCGTCTCGTTGATCGTCGTTTTCAGCCAGGACGGCAGCTATCAGCAGGCGCCCGGGGTAATGATCGATGACCGGCCGGTCATCGACAGCGTCACGGTCGAAAACGGAAAAGTGCAGGTGAGTGGATTGGTGCACGCTCCGAATGACCCGATGGTCAACCCGACCACCAGGATGCAGGCTGAATACACGCTTTTCGGTGGCGAAATGGTGTTGACGCGCTACACATCCGCTTTTGGTGGAGGGGCCGAGCACTTGATCTTTATTGACTCACCGGTCGAGGGTGAGGAAGTGACAAACACGCTGCAATTACACGGATCGATGCCGATGGGACCGTTCGAGAACAACCTGCGGCTGCAAATCCTGGACCCCATCGACGGAGTGCTGGTGGAGGAGGGATTCATGGTGCAGGCGGAGGATATGGGGGCGCCGGCAACTTTCAATAATGCCATCAGCCTTCCAGGCGTTGCAGCGGGGCGGCAGGTCCTGGTGGTACTGAGTGAACTGAGCATGGCGGACGGAAAACCGATCGCGGTGGATTCGGTGCTCGTGACGGTGCGATAAGTTCCTTAAAAAATAACAGGCTGCGTGAGTGAATGCGCAGCCTGTTTTTCATGGCAGATGGAGGAGGATCAGCTATCGAATTCACCTGCCAGTTCATTGTTCACAAAAACCTGGTAGTGCCCGGGCGGGTAACTTCCAAGTGACACTGATGTCTCGAACTCCTTGATCACCTCAATGCACATCATTTCGGGATCGTAAACCGAATAGACTTCGATCTCAATACGGTTATTGGAATCAGGCGGGTTGACGCTCACGCGCAGCTGGTGACAGGGGTTGGGCAGGTAGCCATTGAGCTCTACCTGCACCTGCACCGGGTAGCTTTCGAGGATCAACAGGCTGGCGGAGTTGAGCGTCACGGTTCCGCGGGTCAGCTTGCTGTCGCCTGGAACGGGTTCGAATGTGGGCATGGGTTCACCTCCAGATGGCGGGGTAGAGGTTGGCATGGCGGGACCTTCAGTGGGTGCAATAACAGGCGGGTCGATAATAACTGAAGGCTCCCCGGTTCCGCCTGGCGAGGCAGGCGTTGCAGGATCCGCGGCAGGTAGGGATGAGATCGGGCTGCTAGAACAGGCTGTCATTGTGACG
>CAYYBP010000063.1:0-12028 GCA_964470275.1 uncultured Anaerolinea sp.
CAGTTTGTTGACCACGAGGGTGGCCAGGGCTTCACTGTCAACATCTTCTGAGATGATGACCAGGTCGCGTTTGCCGGTCTGAACGAGTTTCTCAAGGATGGGAACCAGGTCCTGGGCGGCGGAGATCTTCTTGTCGTAGATGAGGATATAGGGTTCGGGGATGACGGATTCCATGTGTTCGGAATCAGTGATGAAGTAGGGCGAAATATAACCGCGGTCAAACTGCATACCTTCGACATATTCCTTCTCGAATTCGAGACCCTTGGATTCTTCAACGGTGATGACGCCGTCTTTGCCAACCTTGTCCATCACATCAGCGATGAGTTCACCGATCGAGGCATCCTGAGCGGATGTAGTCGCAACCGCAGCGATATCTTCGCGGGTGGAGATGGAGATGGCGTTCTTTTTGATCTGTTCTGAGACTTTCTTGGCCGCTACTTCAATGCCGCGTTTCAAAAGCATCGGGTTGCCGCCGGCTGCGAGGGTCTTCAAACCCTCATTCACAATGGTGTGTGCCAACAGGGTGGAGGTTGTGGTGCCGTCGCCAGCGATGTCATTGGTCTTGGTAGCAGCTTCCTTGATGAGCTGGGCGCCCATGTTTTCGAAGGGATCTTCAAGTTCGATCTCTTTTGCCACAGTCACGCCATCATGGGTGATGGTTGGAGCACCGAATTTGCGGTCGATCGCCACATTGCGTCCTTTGGGGCCAAGCGTTGTCACGACCGCGGTCGCAACAGTATCAATGCCGTTCTTCAGTTTACGGCGTGCTTCTTCAGCAAAGATTAATTGTTTTGCTGCCATATGATCATTCTCCTCTTTAACTATGATTGGTTGAATTACTTGGTAACGATGGCAAGCAGGTCGCTCTCGCGCATAATCATGAGCTTCTTGCCGTCAATCTTGATCTCGGTTCCACCGTATTTCTGGAACAGAACAACATCACCGACCTTGACATCCATGGGGATATGTTCCCCATCTTCATCACGGTCGCCGGGACCCACTGAGAGGACGGTGCCCTTCTGGGGTTTTTCTTTGGCGGTATCGGGTAGAACAATTCCGCCCGCGGTCACTTCATTCTCTTCCACGGGTTCTACAACAACACGGCTTCCCAAAGGTTTCAAATTTATTGACATACTTGCCTCCTGGTTAGGATTGGATTGATTCGGTATTTTAGCACTCTCTTGTTTGGAGTGCTAAAAGCATATGAATAATACTCTCCTTTGATTTTCAAGTCAAGAGATTGTTTACAACTCTTATAAAACTCTGATATTTTTGGGGTCAGCGATACCCGTAAAAACCGCAAATTGCCATGCCTTCTTTCACGATGCTCATGATGGTTTCATCTGAACTGAAGACCGCGGTAATCTCATCGAACACTTTCATTCCCTCATCACAATAGCCGTTGGTCGGTTGATGGAGACCAGCGAGCACGGAACCGTAAAAATAGTAATATTGAACAGAATTTGTCGTCAGCTCCAGCCCGGTGATCGGTATCGGCGGGATGTTATCGGGGTCGCATTCCTCCCCCCCGTTGCGCACCAGGCAGGATTCCTCGGCGGTGCAACCGCGCACGGCGCAGCGCAGCGGAAGGATCGACCCTTCGTAATTCCTCGCTTTGTAATACACGATGCCCAGTTGACCATAAACAGTCGGGTCATCAGGTTTGAACTGAATAGCCCGCAAAACGTTGCGGGCAGCAGCAAAAAATTCGCCCTGCTGAACGTACGTGTTGGCGATCGAGATCAACGGGATCGGGTCCTTGACTCCCAGTTGGTCATTGATCGCCACCGCTTTGGCAAAAGCTTCCAGCGCCAGGTCGAAATAATAATTCCTTTCGGACTCGAGCACGGCGGTATTCGCCAGCTGGCGGTAGTTGGCCCCGAGCGAGAGGTACAGGAAGTTTAAATTAGGCGTGATGGCGATCGCTTTCTGATATTCCTCGATCGCCTGGGTATAGTTGGTGGAGGCCTCCTGGACGTAGCCATTGACACGGTGCACATCCATCAGGCTGGGATCTGTCTCTAGTGCCTGGGTGATGTACTGCTGCGCCTGGGCGTATTTTAACTGGTCGATGAGCAATTCCGCGTAATACGCCATCGCCAGGGCGTTGGTGTTGTCGTACTGCAATGCCTCAACCGCGGCCTGCTCGCCCTGGATGAGATACTCCTGCCAGTTCTCTCCCGCGATCCCTGAGGAACCATACCAGTCAAGGGCAAAAGCTTTTACCGCGAACAACATGCTATTCTGGGGATCGATTTCCAGGCCGGCATCGATGGTGGCGATGGCTTCTTCAAGGCGCACGCGTTTATCCGCGTCGACCGTGATCTGCGAGGTGGAATATACCTGGATGCGCGCCAGTTCTGCTCGCAGCGCTGTATCCTCAGGGTTGATCTCAATCGCACGTTTGTACGCTTCGATCGCTTTTTCAAGGTTGCCAGCCTGAAAATGGGTTTCCCCTTCGAGGGCGTAAGAATTGAGGCTGCGGGTTGGGGTGACCTGGGCCTTAACGATCGGCTTGATCAAGCCCGTGTTTACACTTCGAATGACAAACAATCCTGCCAGGATCAACACCAGCAGAATGAAGATCCGCAGCGGGTTGGATTTTTTACTCTGTTTACCAAAAAGGCTTGGCTTGTCGTTGTAGTCGATCATTTTTGGGTCGTTGCCCGGGTTTACGGGGTCACCACAGGGGTGAGCGTGGTGCCTGGCGCAGCGGTAGGCGTTAACCCCGCGCCACCTTCTTCACCCTGGCGCTCGCAGATGTTGATCATTTCCTGACCATTATAGACAGCGATCTCGTCGTTGCGAAGCCCATTGATCACCGCCTGGGCGATCTGCAGCGCTTCACCGCACTGCCCCACCCTGGCCAGCGCCAGCCCGTATGTGTAATAGAACTGGCCGATCCGCCCATAGTCCATCGGCAGCCCCTCGACTGGGGCGCCATCGGCAGAAACACCGCCGCGCACAGCAATCCTCAACATGTCGATCGCGTCGAGGTATTGGCCGCTGCTGCTGTAGATCAGACCCAGGTTGCCATAGAGATATGCGTTTTGGGGTTGATCCAGCAGCGCTGCCTGGGCGTATTGTATGGCCTTCTGGTAATCGCCGTTCATGGCGTAGGTGCGCGCGATCAGCGTTTCGGGGGTTGGATCCTTCGGGTTGAGCGCGTTGGCGCGTCCGTATTCCGTGATGGCTTCATCGTAACGGTAGGTGTTGAAATAATTGCGTCCCAAAGCCAGGTGCAGGTCGGCGATGTTGGGGTTGATCTCCACCGCGGCTTCAAACTCGGTCACGGCTTCCTCAAAATTCGAGGTGTACTCCAGCACGAACCCGCGTCCGCGGTGCGTCTCCAGCGTGCCCGGGGCCAGCTCCATCGCGGCACGGGAAGCCTGAACGGCGTTGTCGAGGGTAGTAAGGTCGCCCTGGTTCGCCTGCAGCATATAGGTAAGGATCTCCGCCAGGTAGGATTGGGCGGCCGCGTTGCGGTTGTTCATCCCGATCACTTCTTCGAGAGCGGCGGAACCACGCACAAAATCGCCGGAAAGCCCGATTGCCCAACCGCGCAGCGCCAGGGCTTCTTCGTTGTTCGGGTTCAGCAGAATGGCGTTTTCAGCATCCGTAATGGCTTCTTCATAATTTCCCGTGTAAATATTCAGGCGCGCCAGCGCGATGAAATTTTGCGGGTTGCGCGGGTCAGCGGCCACTGCTTCTTTAAAGGCGGTGATCGCCTGGGAATACTTGCCCTCGGTTTCAAGCCCTTTGGCGTCGGAGACGAAAGATTCGGCCGCCCGTGTGGGGGTGCGCGTTGGCTGGAAGAATTCCGGGATGGTGGGGATGACCATCCTGTCGAAGTAGATGACAGCACCAATGATCACCAGCAGGAGGATCACCCTGAAGGGGTTAGACCTGCGGCGCTTCTTCTGCATGCTCCAGTTGCTACCTTTAATATACATGGAAATCATATTACCAAGCCATAACAACATCGTCAAGATACAGACAGACACAATAAAAACAGACCGAAACCCTTTGAAACACGCTGCGTTTGCGGCTTGCCATCCAAAGCGCTTTTGAATAGAATGATGACATGCATTTTGATGTGTTCACCCTTTTCCCGGGAGTGATCCAGCCTTACCTGGATTCGAGCATTTTGCAGCGTGCAAAGGAGAACGGCTTGATCCAGGTTGCGTTGCACAACATCCGCGACTGGACAAGCGACCGCCATCACGTAACCGACGACGCCCCATACGGCGGCGGGGGCGGCATGGTGATGAAGGTTGAGCCGATCTTTGCGGCCGTCGAGTCTGTGCTCGGCGCGCCCCCCGCTTACCCCTTGATCTATCTATCCCCGCAAGGGCGCCCTTTTTCGACCGCGGTCGCGCGTGAGTTGGCGCAGATCCCGCGCCTGGGGCTGCTATGCGGGCGCTACGAGGGGATCGATGAAAGGGTCATCGAACACCTGGTGACCGATCAAATTTCGATCGGTGATTACGTGTTAACCGGCGGTGAACTGCCGGCGCTGGTGTTGATCGACGCCGTCACGCGCTTCATACCAGGCGCGCTCGGCGACCCTGACGGCGCGGATGATGACAGCTTTGGTGAGAGCGGGCTGCTCGAATATCCGCACTACACCCGCCCGGAGGACTTTCGAGATTGGAAGGTCCCTGAAGTATTGCTGTCTGGTAACCACGCGTTCATCGCTAAATGGCGCAAGGAACAGGCGCTGATGCGCACCCGGAAGCAAAGACCAGATCTGCTGGATAATAAAAAAGAAGAGCAAGACGAAGGCAACTGACAGGTCACATCAAGAGTCAAGGAGAAATCGATGAAGAAGTTCAATTACGGCAAGATATTCCTGCTCGGGTTTGGTTTTTTTGGCGTCAGCGTAATCTGGACGATCTATAACGCTTTTGTGCCGCTGTTCCTGGCGAACAAGTTCGGGCTTTCCCCGGCGTGGATAGGTTTTTTCATGACCTTGGATAATATCGCCGCGCTCTTCATCCAGCCGCCGGTAGGCGCCTGGTCTGATCGGCTGCGCACGCCGATCGGCAGGCGTATGCCCTTCATCCTGATCGGCGCACCAGTGGGCGCTCTCGCCTTCGGGTTGATCCCGATGGCAGCCGTATTACCGTTGTTCGTCGCCTGCACCAGCACATTGCTGTTGAGCATGGCTTTCTGGCGCACGCCGGTGGTGGCGCTGATGCCCGATATCACCCCTTCCAGGTTCCGCTCGCAGGCCAACGGCATCATCAACCTGATGGGCGGACTGGGAACCATTATCGCTTCGCTGGTGGGCAGTACGCTTTACGAGATCAATGTCAATTTCCCCTTCTGGATGGGCTCCGCGCTGACCATACTGGCTGCCCTGCTGGTCTTCATTTTTATCAAGGAACCCAAAACCTATGAGGAAAAAGAAAAACAGCCCAATATGTTCGCCAGCTTGAGTGAACTCGCCAGGGATAAAGACAAGAGCGGGATGCGCATTCTTTTCGCCATTTTCTTCTGGTTCCTCTCATACCAGGGAGTGGAATCCTTCCTGACCCTGTACGCCACCAAGCACCTGGGAATCCCCGAAGGCGATGCCGGCAGGATGTCAGGGCATATGGGCATCTTCTTTGTGCTCTTCGCCATCATTGCCGGCATCATCGGCAGCCGCCTGGGAAGGCGGAAAACAATCTCGATCGGCATCGTTGGCATGGGGCTGCTGGTGCTGTTGATCGCGCTGCTTCCGGTTGACTTCCTGACAACTGAACTTGTCAAGCTGCCCGCGCTCGGCATGATCCGCGTGGTCAACCTGTTCCTGATGGCCGCGGGAATAACTTGGTCCTTCATTAACATCAATTCGCTGCCGATGGTGGTCGACCTGACCGTCGCGGCGCGCATTGGAACGTTTACCGGGTTGTACTACTTATTCTCGACCCTGGCTGCGATCATCGGACCGAACCTCAACGGTTTGATCGTGCAGTTGGCGGGCAACAATTACGGCATGGTGATGGTGATCGCACCGGTTTTCCTGGTCGTGGCGTTGATCCTGATGCTGGGTGTAAAGAAAGGTGAAGCTACAAAGGAAGATAATATCCTACAACCATAATCAGATCTAGTTCGAGAGGAGGTGAGTATTTGATTTATTCAATTTCTTACTTGCATTGCGTCAAGAATATCGTTATACTAAGTGCAATAGCGGAGAACCCGCACACTCTAAGTCTCTGTAGGAGGAGAATTCATGTCTAAAAAATTGATGGTCGTAATGTCCGTACTGTTAATTGCCGTTTTTGTTCTGAGCGCATGCGCAAAGGCACCGGCAAAATTCAAAGCCTGCGAAGTCACCGACACCGGTGGTGTGGATGACAAGTCCTTCAACGCGACCGCGTGGAAAGGCGCGCAGGACGCCGCAGCCAAATTGGATATCGAAGCCAAGTACCTCGAGTCCAAGGAAGTAGCTGATTTCGAAAAGAACATCAATGCCTTCGTTGCTGAGAAATGCGACATCATCATCACCGTCGGATTCCTCCTGGGCGATGCCACCAAGGCAGCCGCTGAAGCCAACCCGAATGTGAAATTCTCCATCGTTGACTATGGTTACTATCCCACCATCCCCAACGTTGTCGGACAGGCCTTCCAGACCGATGAAGCCGCCTTCCTGGCGGGTTACCTCGCCGCTGGCGTAACCAAGACCGGCAAGGTGGGAACCTTCGGTGGTATGAACATCCCGACCGTATCCATCTTCATGGATGGCTTCGCTCGTGGCGTTCTGCACTACAACGAAGTTCATGGAACCGCGGTTGAGACCCTTGGCTGGAACATCGATTCCAAGGAAGGTCTCTTCACCAACGACTTCAGTGATCAGCAGAAGGGCAATGAAATGGCCGTTTCTCTGATGGACGAAGGCGCTGACATCATCATCCCGGTTGCCGGACCCGTTGGCCTGGGCGCTGCTGCAGCTGTGAAAGCCCGCGGCAATGCCTATATCATCGGTGTGGATTCCGACTGGTTCCTGACCGCCCCGGATTACGCTGACATCACCCTGACCTCGGTTATGAAACTGATGGATGTCACCACATTCGAAGTGATCAAAGCCGCCAAGGAAGGCACCTTCACTGGTGGTTCAGTTGTAGGTACCCTGGCAAACGGCGGCGTTGCGCTTGCACCGTTCCACAACCTGGATTCGATGGTTTCTGCTGACTTGAAGGCTGAGCTCGAAACTGTAAAGGCCGCGATCCTGTCCGGCGAAATCACCATGAACCCGGATTTCAAACAGTAATATTTTTCACCAAAAAAAGCTGGAGCATACGCTCCAGCTTTTTTTATTCCCAGTGATTGACGGATTTTTTTACTGCTGTGATACAATAATTCAAAATCTCAGCAATCCCAGATGGAGTACAAATATGGCTCCTATTCTTCAGCTCACAGGAATTACCAAGCAATTCCCCGGGGTATTGGCGAATGACCATATCAACCTGACGCTCAACAAGGGAGAGATCCTGGCTCTCCTGGGCGAGAACGGTGCCGGCAAGTC
This sequence comes from uncultured Anaerolinea sp., assembly GCA_964470275.1. Taxonomy (GTDB): domain Bacteria; phylum Chloroflexota; class Anaerolineae; order Anaerolineales; family Anaerolineaceae; genus UBA6107. The sequence goes on from CAYYBP010000063.1 coordinate 7,514, forward strand.
CACACTGATGAACATCCTCTACGGGCTGTATCAACCGGATGAAGGCGAGATCCTGGTCAACGGTGAAAAGATCACCATCCACTCCCCAACCGACGCGATCAAAGCCGGGATTGGCATGGTCCACCAGCATTTCATGCTCATCCCGGTTTTCACGGTGACAGAAAACGTGATGCTCGGCTCTGAACCGGTCAAGGCGGGGGATTTCCTGGATCGGGCAAAGACCGCCGCAAAGATCCGTGAAATCTCAAAGCAATACAAGCTGGAAGTCAACCCGGATGATTATGTGAAGGACCTGCCGGTGGGCGTGCAGCAGCGCGTTGAGATCATCAAGCTTCTCTACCGCGAAGCGAATATACTCATCTTTGATGAACCTACAGCCGTGTTAACTCCGCAGGAAGCCGATGAATTATTTATCATCATGCGCGCTTTGATCCAACAGGGAAAGTCGATCATCTTCATCACCCACAAGCTGCGCGAAGTGCTGGAAGTCGCCGACCGCATCATGGTGATCAGGCGCGGCGCGGTGATCGGCGAAGCCGATCCGAAACAGGCAGACCGCAACGAGCTGGCTGAGATGATGGTTGGGCGCGAAGTGAACCTGGTGGTTGAAAAGGAAATTAAAGAACCTGGCAAGGTGGTTCTTTCCGTAAACGACCTGGTGGTCGCAGACCAGTTCAAACAAGTGATGGTCGACCATGTGACATTTGATGTTCACGCCGGTCAAATCCTGGGGATCGCCGGCGTACAGGGTAACGGTCAAACTGAACTGGTTGAAGCGATCACCGGGCTGCGAAAATCAGCCTCCGGCAAGATCACCTTTGATGGTCTTGAAATTCAAAATTCGAACCCCCGCCGCATCACGGAAGCCGGCTCAGCGCATGTGCCTGAAGACCGCCAGGCGGACGGACTGGTGCTCCCCTTCCCGGTGGCAGAGAACCTGGTGCTCTGCACGTACTACAAGGAACCGTACGCCAAAGGCGTGGTGCTGCAGTACGACAGGATTCTTGAAAACTCGGAAGGATTGATCAAGGACTTTGACATCCGCACGCCCAGCCCCTTCACCTCTGTCGGCAACCTGTCGGGGGGCAATCAACAGAAAGTGATCATCGCTCGCGAGCTTTCACGACCCATCAAGCTGCTGGTCGCCTCGCAACCCACGCGCGGGCTGGATGTCGGGTCGATCGAGTATATTCACGGGCGCATCGTGCAGAAAAGAGACGAAGGCTGCGCGGTATTGTTGATTTCGCCGGAACTTGATGAGATCATTGAGCTATCAGACCGCATCGCAGTGATGTACCGCGGAAAGATCATCGCGGTAGTCAACGCGGAAGACGTATCGAAAGAGACCCTTGGCCTGCTGATGGCTGGCATCGTCCCAGAGAAAATTGAAAAACCTAAGGGCGAAAAAGTTGTGGAAACCACTTTTTAAAGAGGTGCTCCATTGAATAAAAAAGACTTGGAAAAACAGGATATCGGTAAGGTGGTTCTGCAGGAATTGACCGGCGGAGACCCGAAAGATAAAAAGAAGGACCGGGGAATTTGGAGGACGCTGCAAATCCCCCTCCTGGCGATTGCCACCGGTTTGATCATCGGCGCAATTTTAATCAGCGCGACGAGTTTCACGGTTTATGATGCGTTCAAGGAAAGCTTCTTTAAAGGTATTGGCACCGCGTTCCTGGAGGTCGGCCAGGCCTACCTCGCCCTCATTACTGGTTCCCTGGGCAACCCGGTGGAGATCGTGTCCGCCCTGTTCACCGGGGATGGTCTCACCATCCGCGCCGCGATCAACCCCTTCCTTGAAAGTCTTGTGCAAAGCACACCGTATATATTCGCTGGCCTGGCTTGCGCCCTTGGGTTCCGCGCCGGTCTCTTTAATATCGGCGTGGAAGGGCAATTATTCATCGGCGCTGCGGCAGCCACTTTTGTGGGCTACTCGCTGACCGGTCTTCCGCCGTATATCCACATGCCGCTCGCCTTCCTGGCCGGGGCGCTGGGCGGCGCTCTTTGGGGGGTGGTTCCGGGGCTGTTGAAAGCCACGACGGGAGGGCATGAGGTCATCAACTGCATCATGATGAACTACATCGCCTACCGGTTCACAACCTTTCTACTAACTGGACCCATGTCGCGGCCAGGCACCGGGGGGATGCCGATCAGCCCGCTGATCGAAAAATCCGCGCAGATCCCGCAATTCTTCAAGACCCCCATCCGTTTTCACCTGGGATTCTTCATCGCCCTCGGCTTTGCAGCCCTGGTCTGGTGGGTCCTGTTCAAGACCACCTGGGGGTTGAACCTGCGGACTGTGGGAACAAACCCGCGCGCCGCGAGATACGCCGGCCTCAACATCGTTAAAACCACGATCGTGGGAATGGCGCTCTCCGGATCACTGGCAGGCATGGCTGGCGCGAACGAGATCCTCGCGATCAACCGCAGTATGGCGATCGGTCTCTCAGCCGGCTACGGGTTTGACAGCATCGCACTGGCGCTGTTGGGCAACAGCCATCCGGTGGGTGTTGTTCTGTCCGCCTTGCTTTTTGGCGTTCTCAAGAACGGCGCTACGAAAATGATGGTTGTTTCCACCATCCCCATTGACATCGTCACCATACTGCAAGCTCTTATCCTGATCTTCGTTGCCGCCCCAGCCATTATCCGCGCGATCTACCGCCTGAAAACCCCGAAAATCGAGGCTGCCACAGCCATCAGGTTGAGCGGGTGGGGAGGAGGTAACTGATGGCTACCGCTACCGAAGTCATCCGCCGTACCAGGTTATCCGATATCTCTCCGGTGCGCCGAATTTCAACAGGGATCATTGAGATCCTCATCGGGGTGATGATCTTCCTGATATTCGCCAGGAATCTGTCTGCTGACACGCTGACCACCTTTGTCATGACCCCGGGCGGAATCACCGTTGGCACCATGGCCGACTGGGTGGTGCGCTCGCAACTGACCCTGTACATCCTTGCAGGGCTATGCTTGGTGATCGGGCTCTTCCAGCTGATCAAAGGATTTGGCAAGGTCACCAACTTGATGGTGGGCCTTGTTTTCCTGTTCCTCATCTTCAGCTTTCTCACCTGGCAGGCATCGGGCAAATCGCTTAACCTGGCAGGCATGCTCTCCAGTTCCGTGCTGTTGGCAGTGCCCATCACGCTGGGCGCGTTCTCTGGTATCCTTTGCGAGCGCGCGGGGGTCGTCAACATCGCCATTGAAGGCATGATGTTAATGTCAGCGATGTTCGGCGCGCTCATGGGCAGCATCACGCACAGTATCTGGCTGGGTCTGCTGTTTGGGATTCTCTCATCCATGCTGCTGGCAACGCTGCACGCGGTGCTATCGATCAAATACAAGATCGACCAGATCATTTCCGGTACTGTGATCAACATGTTTTCCGCCGGTATGACCGCCTTCCTGTCGCAAAAATTCCTGCAGACGCGCCAGGAGCTGAACAACCCGCCGATGTTCCAACGCTTTGAGATTCCCGGGCTGGCGGATATCCCCCTGCTGGGTCCGATCTTCTTCAACACCAATTTCTTTGTCTACCTGATGTTCATCCTGTTGATCGTCATCCAGGTTGCCCTTTTCACCACCCGCTGGGGGCTGCGGATGCGCAGTGTGGGTGAACACCCCAAGGCAGCGGACACATTGGGGATCGATGTGATCAAGACCCGCTACATGGCCGTGCTGCTTGGCGGTCTGGTGGCGGGGTTGGGAGGAGCGTTCTTCACGCTTGGTTCGGTCGGTAGATTCGATGAAGGCATGACCGCCGGAAAGGGATTTATCGGCCTGGCGGCGATGATCTTCGGCAATTACACCCCCTTGGGAGCGATCGGCGCGGGCATCCTGTTCGGCTTCGCGGATTCTCTTGGGTCGAAACTATCCTTATTAGGCAGCGCGATACCCTCCACGCTCATGTCGACAGCGCCGTACGTCATCACCATGGTCGTGCTGGCGGGCTTCGTGGGCAAGGGTCACGTTCCGGCCGCGGACGGCACACCGTACACAAAAGAGTAACGAACCCACCTAAAAACGTTAACCTGGCAACTCAGAGGCTCCATTCTCGTATACAGATTGGAGCCTTTTGTTATAATCGCATCGTCAAGAGAAAGGAACATTATGGCAACAATCATTGTGGACAAAATTTCGAAATCCTTCGGCAACCTGATGGCTGTCAGAGACGTATCTTTTGAAGTCAATCCGGGCGAAATATTTGGCCTGTTAGGACCCAATGGCGCCGGCAAGACGACCTCCATCCGCATCCTGCTGGATATTTTCAAGCCGGACACCGGCACCGTCAGCATCCTGGGGGGACCGATGACAGAGGAAAAGAAAGACCGCATCGGCTACCTGCCCGAGGAGCGCGGGTTGTACCAGGAGATCCAGCTCGAACGCTGCCTGGTGTACCTGGCGACTCTGAAAGGGCTGGAAGAAGCCGAAGCGCGCAAGCGCATCAGCGCGTACCTCGAACGCTTCGGCCTCGCGTCTTCCCGCCACAAGAAAGTGAAAGAACTCAGCAAGGGCATG
>CAYYBP010000064.1:0-11641 GCA_964470275.1 uncultured Anaerolinea sp.
AGGTCGTTCAGCGGCATCCGTCCAGATTTATCCCCGGCTCTGTACTCGCCCCTGCCCTCAGCGGCGCTCGCGACCGGGGTTGTGAGCCTCTCCGTGAGGTCGTGAACAGCCTTGACCACCGTGAAGGGCTCGATGCCGTGTTTCTGATTGTAATCACTTTGTTTTTTGCGCCGGCGGTTTGTCTCGTCGATCGCGGTCTTCATCGCATCCGTTAACGTATCGGCATACATGATTACCTTGCCATTGACGTTGCGCGCCGCGCGCCCGATCGTCTGGATCAACGCGGTGGCGGAGCGTAGAAATCCTTGCTTATCCGCGTCGAGGATGGCAACCATCGACACTTCCGGCAGGTCCAATCCTTCACGCAGAAGATTGATCCCGACGAGCACGTCAAAAACCCCCATGCGCAGGTCGCGCAGGATGCCAACCCGCTCCAATGTTTCCACTTCGGAATGCAGGTAATTGACCTTTAAACCCAACTCGAGCAGGTAATCCGAAAGGTCTTCTGCCATCCGCTTGGTCAACGTGGTCACCAGCACCCGCTGGCCAACTTCCACCCGTTTTTTGATCTCGCCATAAAGGTCATCCACCTGCCCTTTGGTGGGTCTCACCTCTACTTCGGGGTCCACCAGCCCGGTGGGGCGGATGATTTGTTCGACGACCTGGTTCGCGCGTTTCATTTCAAACTCAGCCGGCGTGGCAGAGGTGTAAATGGTGTATCCCATGACCTTTTCGAATTCATTGAAGGTCAGCGGACGATTATCCAGCGCGGAAGGCAGGCGAAATCCATACTCAACCAGCGTGGACTTACGCGATTGGTCGCCGTTAAACATGCCCCGTACCTGCGGAATGGTCATGTGTGATTCATCCAGAACCAGCAGGTAATCGCTCGGCAGATAATCCATCAGCGTCCACGGCGCGGATCCCACCGGGCGCTGGTCGAGATGGCGGGAGTAATTCTCGATCCCCGAGCAGTAACCGACTTCCCGTAGCATTTCCAGGTCATACCGGCAGCGCTGCTCAATCCGCTGGGCTTCCAATAGACGATCGTTGGCTTTGAAATAGGCGACCTGGTCTTCCAGTTCTTTCTCGATATCGGTAATCGCCTGTTTGAGCCGCGTTTCGCTGGCGATATAATGCTTGGCAGGATAGATCTCAATATTCGCGGGTTCAGAATAGATTTCCCCGGTTAATGGGTTAAATTCCACGATCTTTTCAACCTCATCACCGAAAAAAGTCACCCGGTAAGCTTTACGCTCTTCATAAGCCGGGAATATCTCCATCGTGTCACCGCGCACCCGAAAAACGCCCGGCCGGAGTTCCAGGTCGTTGCGCTGGTACTGGCTTTCGATCAAATGCCTGAGCAGGCTGTTGCGCCGTGTGATCTCCCCTACCGCCAGGCGCACGACCACATTGCCGTACTCTTCCGGGTTGCCCAGGCCATAAATACAGGAAACAGACGCGACAATGATGACGTCCTTCCGGGACATCAATGCGGTGGTTGCCGCCAGGCGCATCCGGTCGATTTCTTCGTTGATTTCTGTTTCTTTTTCGATGTACAGGTCATGCCGCGGAACGTAGGCTTCCGGTTGGTAATAATCGTAATACGACACGAAATATTCAACCGCGTTTTCCGGGAAGAACTCGCGGAATTCAGAATAGAGCTGGGCTGCCAGCGTCTTGTTGTGCGCCATCACCAACGCCGGCACCTGCAGGCGTTGAATCACGTTGGCGATGGTAAACGTCTTGCCGGTTGCAGTCGCGCCAAGCAGCACCTGGTCGCGGTACCCTTTTTTCACCCCTTCCACCAGTTGATCAATGGCTTCAGGCTGGTCACCAGTCGGTTGGTATGGAGCTACCAATTTGAAATCCATGGCTATACCTTACATATTTCGAGATTTTTCAATTATAGCACAATTGTTCTTGTTATTTCAATTGGATCGGCAATTCCAGGGTGAAAATTGCGCCACCGCGGGGATCATTTTCACCACGCAGGTCTCCGCCCAATAACACGGCCAGTTTCTTTGAAATCGCCAGGCCTAATCCGGTTCCCCCGGTCTCACGGCTGCGCGCCTTTTCGTGTCTGTAGAATCTTTCAAAGAGGTGTGGCAGCGCCGAATCTGGGATTCCACCGCCTTCGTCGCGCACTGAGATGAACACCCGATCTTTCTCGACGCCCGTCTGGATATGGATCGTCCCCGCTTTCTGTCCATAGCGTAAAGCGTTTGAAATCAGGTTGTTCAGGATCTGCATCACCCGGTCTGGATCGGTGATGACCTTGGGAAGTTTTTCAGCCGCGATGTCTAAGTTGATCGAAGTTCTATCATTGCTTAACCTTGCCTGGAACTGCGCAACGACTTGATCGATCAAGCCGGGGATGCTTGTTTCCCGATACTCAAACCGGATTTCACCGGCGTCAGCCATCGCAAGCAGGCGCAGGTCATCCACCAGTCTTGATAGCATGTCCGTTTGCTTTACAGCGGTCTCCAGATTCTCAGGCGTGACCGGTAATACCCCGTCGATCATCGCCTCCAGCTGGGCCTTCTGTACCGCGATCGGCGTACGCAACTCATGGGCGACATCCGCGGTCAGCGTTGTCTTGCGCTCTTCCGCGAGTTGGAGTCTCTCTGCCATGCGGTTAAAGGTTTTACCCAAAACCGCGAGCTCATCATTGCCGCTCACATCCACCCTTGTATCGAAATTACCTGTGGACAACGCGTTCGAAGCCGCGGTCAATGCCTTGACCGGTCGTAGTAGCCGGTTTGAAATGAAAATCGCAAGGATGATCGCTGCGAAAGCTGCCAGCAAACCGGCGTAGAGAACAACTTCCCGCATGCGGGTAATGAAAGGGCTGATCTCATCCGCCTGAAATTCAGCCTGGTTCTCGACAACCAGGTAACCGATCGCCTCACCATCTGCATTGTTGAGTTTTAAAGCTTCCTCAAGGTCTTCTTTATCAAGCGCGGCTCCTTCTTCGCGGCCTGCCGAACTCCAGAGCACTGTCCGATTACCATCCACCAATGTCAGGCTTGGATTTCCACCCTGGCCATTTCTTCTGTTGCCGCGAAATCGATAACTGGCGAGAATGGTCTCAGCGCCATCAAGGCTTCCCTTATTGGCATACTGCGTTTCCAGCTGACTTACCAGGTCCGTCAGACCGTATAAACCGCCTCGATTGATGTATGTTCGCATCTGATTTTGACTGTCGAGGTTGGAAAACAATACAATCGCCGCGATCGCCGCAACAACAACCGTGGAAAATGCCAGGATAATTTTCGTCCGCAATGAAAGCGTCATTCAGTCCCGGGCCTGTTGAACTTATAGCCCACCCCAAACACGGTTGTGATCAGTTCAGGTTTACGCGGATCCGTTTCAATCTTCGAGCGCATGTTCTTGATGTGGGCATCGATCGTGCGCTCATATCCCTCGTAGGATTGTCCCTGCATCGCATCAAGCAACTGAATCCGGCTGAACACCCTGCCCGGGTTCTTTGCCAGCACAACGAGGATTTCGAATTCTGATGGAGTCAGGTCCACCTGTACACCATTCCTTGTCACGCTGTGCGCGTCGATATCGATCACCAATCCAGGGGTATCTATGCGTTGTGCGTCAGTTGATGCGCGATTGACCCGCCGTAGCACGGTTTTCACTCGGGCGACAACTTCGCGCGGTGAAAAGGGTTTCGTGATGTAATCGTCCGCGCCTGTTTCCAATCCCTTGAGCTTATCGATCTCTTCCACGCGCGCGGTGATCATAATGATCGGGGTGTTTTTGGTCTTAGCGACTTCGCTCGCGATTTCGAGCCCGTCCATCCCAGGCAGGTTCAGATCCAGCAGGATCAGGTCAACCTTCTCGGTCATACTCAAGTCAAAACCGGTATCCCCACGGACCGCGGTGATCACCTGGAACCCTTCCCTCTCCAGGTATGATTGAAGCACACGGGCTAAGGTGGTTTCATCTTCGATGATCAATATCTTTGTCATGTTGAAATTATAGCATTCAGCAGCGTCACCAGGTCAGTCCGCCAGTCATTGTCCGCGAGGTCAAAGCGCATCCAGTACGCGTTCTTCCCGTTTCGGGCGATCTCTCCCACATCAGGCAGATCCCGGGATTTTACGCCATTGGGCAGCGGCGGATAGCGCAGCACGATCTGGTCGGATTCCACCGTGATCGAGGATAAGCCGGCGCGGGCAGCGAGGAGTTTGACCTGCAATTGATAAAAAAGATCCTGGACCTGCTGCACAGGCTCTCCAAAACGGTCAAAAAATTCCTCTTTCAGCAGATCGAGTTCTTCCACCGTTCCAAGGTGCGCCATGCGCCGGTAAATCTGAAGGCGCAGAGATTGATCGGGAATGTAATCCATCGGAATGCCAACAGATAGCGGAAGGTCCACGCTTACTGGTAGGTAGCCGGCGTTTTTGTAGATATCGCGCTCCAGATCTTCTCCCACAACCCCGCTTCCTCTGCGGAGTTCTTTAACCGCCGTAGTCAACATACGCGTGTAAAGATGAAACCCGACAGAAGCGATGTACCCCGATTGCCTGGTCCCCAGCATTTCGCCCGCCCCGCGCATCTCGAGATCGCGCATCGCGATAGAGTATCCTGCACCTAACTGGATATTCTCGGCGATCGTCTCCAGCCTTTCCTGTCCTTCCAACGTGGGTGTTTTCTTACGGTGCTTGAAGAAATACGCGTAAGCCCGCTGTCCGCCCCTCCCAACCCGCCCGCGAAGTTGATAGAGCTGCGCCAATCCAAAAGTGTCTCCCCTATCCACGATCAATGTGTTGGCATTTGGGATATCCAGCCCGGACTCGATGATGGATGTGCATAGGAGCACGTCAACTTCTCCCTTGGTGAACTTTTTCATCACCTGCGACAGATCATCTTCCTTCATCTGTCCATGGGCGATCGCCACCCGCGCTTCAGGCACGAGATTATTGAGATGGGCTTTCATGGCATCGATCGTCTGCACCCTGTTGTGCACGAAGAAGACCTGCCCGCCTCTTTCGATCTCACGCAGGACGGCCTGCCTGACAATGCGCGGAGAGTAGGGTCCGATGCTGGTGACAATCGGGACGCGTTCTGCGGGCGGGGTGTTGATCATGGAAATATCGCGTACGCCGGTAAGCGCCATGTACAGCGTCCTGGGAATCGGTGTTGCTGTGAGCGTCAAGACGTCCACTTCCGTTCGCAATTTCTTGAAATGCTCCTTGTGGGTAACCCCAAAACGTTGTTCTTCGTCAATGATCACCAGCCCGAGGTCTTTGAAAACCACATCCTGGGTTAACAAACGATGCGTCCCGATGACAATGTCGACTTCCCCTAGCATGAGCTGGAGAACGATCTCGTCCTGCTCCCGGGGTGTTTTGAAACGCGAAAGCATTTCCACCCGCACGGGATAGGGCATTAACCGCTGTTGAAACGTCTCGTAATGCTGCTGTGCCAGCACTGTCGTAGGAACAAGCACCGCCACCTGTTTTCCATCCATCACACATTTGAACGCTGCCCTTAACGCGACCTCAGTTTTTCCGTACCCCACATCGCCGCATAAAAGCCGATCCATCGGCTTGGGTTTTTCCATGTCCTTCTTCACGTCCCGAATCGCCTGTAATTGATCCTGGGTTTCGACGTAAGGAAAACTCGCTTCAAGTTCGGTTTGCCAGGGTGTGTCTGGTTGAAAGGCATATCCAGCGGCGGTCTGACGTTTTGCGTAGAGATCGAGCAGGTCCTGCGCCACCTGTACGACTGCTTCCTGTACCACCTGCTTGGTATCGGACCATTCACCTGCCCCCAACCTCGATGCCCTTGGCTGTTCACCCCCAGAGCCTATGTACCGGCTTAGCCGGTCTGCCTGGTGTATCGGGACGAAGATCTGGTCTCCTCCATCGTATTCAACCTGCAAAAACTCCCTTTCAGTGCCATCCAGTTGACGCCGCACCAACCCCGCGAACTTGCCGATGCCGAAATCGACATGCACGACCCAATCACCGATCTTCAGGTCAGCGTAATCTGATTCGGGCGACGCGTGCCGTACCCGCACCCTGGCGCGTGGAGCCGGCCGCTCCCATCCAAAGATCTCGCCGTCTGTGATGCAATGGAATACCCCGCCGTCATCCAGCGCGAGGTCCCATCCTTCTCCAAGTGTTGCTTCAATGAAATCTATCTTTTGATCTACCCCGGTAACCGGCTCACGTTCTTCCCAAAGTTCACGCAGGCGCGAAAGCTGCCTCGATACCACCACCGCGGATTCATTTTCACTGGTGATTTCCTCCAGGTAATTGATGAAATTCTTGAGTTGCCCAGCAAACCTGCTGCCCGGGAAAAACCGATTTCCCAATCCCTCCGGTTCTTCGCCAGTTGGTTGACTCAATTCGATGCACCTGCGCGAATTGGCGATCTCGAGCACCTCAGACCATGAAATATAAGGGATGGGAAAATCATCCGGAAGCGTGCCTTCCTGGATGCTTTCTGCCCGATTCTTCAACGCCTGGGCTTCGATCTCCTCGCCGAGCGTTTGAATGTTTTGCTGGTCATCAATGAGAATCAGCGCGTTTGCCGGCAGGTAATCGAGAATTGTGGAGGGCAGCGGGTGCAGGAGTGGAATTGAGAACTCCTCCCCGATCCCTGATTGGGGTATGGCATTCTGCCCCTCAGCCGGCATGAATTCGCGGGCTGGAATAACCTGGACTTGCTCGAGATTTCTCACGGTACGCTGGGTGGCCGGGTCGAACTGCCGCAGTGTATCCACGACATCCCCGAAAAAGTCCACCCTCGCGGGGTACTCCTCCGCCGGCGCCCAGATATCCAGGATGCCTCCGCGTCGTGAAAACTGCCCGTGGTCCACAACCACATCCACACTCTCATATCCCAGGTGCACCCAATCCCGAAGAAGTGATTCGGGGGTGGCTTTCATGCCTAACCGGATCGTTTTACTTGAAATAATGAAATCACGGCGTGGAATGGTGCGCGTCATGACAGCCCTGAGCGGGGTGACCACCACGCACGGAAGCTCAGGTTTTTGAGTTCCTGGTTTATGGTAAAGTGAGAGCCTGGCGAGGGCTGCCAGCCTGTCACGCCTTGCAAGGCTGCCCCAGGCTGCCTGCTCGTAAAACATGGGGGTAGGTTCCGGGAAGTAGTATTTCGGGATATCCGGCAGCCAGGTATTCAATTCATCGAAGAGCACCAATCCGCGGTCGGTTCGATCGGTCAGCAGCAACACCGGTACGTTCAGGTCTTTGCAAAGCGCGGCCACCAGCGGCAGCCTGGCCGATCGCAACAATCCGATCTTCGCGGGATGCTGACCGGCTTTGACTGCATCCAGGAATTCCTGGTAAACGCTCTGCTGCCGAATCCTGGTTAGCATTAGTCGCGCAGTTCTGTCCCATTGAAGCGGTTCATCGCTGCTTCAAGACCATTATTGATAAAGCAATCCAACGCGTCTGCTGCCCTGTCAAGGTATTCCGGCAATAGGCTTTCTTCGTCCTTAGTGAACCGCTGCAGGACGTAATCAGCCGCTTCCATTCTGCCGGGAGGTCTGCCAATTCCCATGCGCAACCGGGGAAATTCCTGCAGACCGAGCTTTTCAATGATCGAAGCCACGCCTTTTTGCCCCGCGGATCCCCCTCCGGGCCGCATGCGGATAACCCCGTAGGGCAGGTCAACATCGTCATGAATGGCGATCATGTTGCTAAACGGGATTTTATAGAATCGCAAAAGCGAGGAGACAGCCTGCCCGGAAAGATTCATATACGTCTGCGGCTTCACAAGCAAAACCTTTGTACCATCGAATTTACCAGAGCCGATGATAGCTTTGTTTTGTACCTTGTTCAACTTGATCCCGCATTTTTCCGCAAATCGATCTACCACCCTGAAACCAATATTGTGGCGGGTGTCGCGGTACATTCTCCCGGGATTCCCCAATCCGACCACCATAAAGATTTCACCAGCGTCAGCCGATGTTTCGTGTTCTTTTCTAAACAGTTGATCCAAAATACCCATCTCACTCTCCATGTTCCACGCTGCTATTGTCTATCCGCAAGGTTTCAATAACCACCTGATCAATCAAGCCTGTCACCTCTTGCCCGCAATGAAACCCAGGCTTACTCGCAAAATTGCATCGTCATTAGCGTATTTAATGATCCAGCCAGATTGCCAACCATTAAGTTTAACACGAACATGGAAAAGTATCTGCCCCTGTTTAGAATTCATTTCCCTGAACTCACAGAATCATCAGACCGCATTTACCTCAAAGCTATACAACCATCTTTAGCCGGCTTTGATTTTTATGGTATATGCTATAATTCATTTATTATGAGCGAAGAGTCTGCTGTGCCCGTCATTGAAGAGAATATCGATGTTGCCCCGGAAGTTCAACCAGAAAAAAAGAGTAAAACCTGGCTGATCATCCTGGTGGGGGCTGTAATTGTCACCCTGGTGGTAGGCGGCATCATTCTGCTCGCCCAGGACTCCACAGACACCCCCAAGGTCAGAGATATCTTCCTCATCTTCATGGCGCTTGAATCCATCGTCATCGGCGCAGCCCTGGTATTACTGGTCATTCAACTCGCGTCTCTCATCAACCTGCTTCAAAATGAGATAAAGCCGATCTTGAAATCAACCACGGATACCGTCAACACATTGAAGGGTACGACTGAATTTCTAAGCGAGAATCTCGCCAATCCGGTTATCAAACTCAACAGCTCAGCAGCCGGGTTAAGAAAATTGATCGACCTCATCGGTTTGTTTAAAAAATAGACAATAAAAGGTAGAAAGGAGTTTTACAATGTCAGAAAGAGATAGTTTTGGTGCATTTTTGGTTGGATTCCTGGTTGGTGGAATCGCTGGAGCGGTTGTCAGCTTGCTTTATGCCCCCACCTCTGGTGATGAGACCCGCACGGTCATCAAGGACAAAGCGATCGAATTGAAAGACAAAACGGTCGTCACTGCTGAAGAGGCCTACCGCAAAGCGGAAGCCGCGGCAAATGATGCTGCTGCCAAAGCGCAGACACTCTTAAAAGCTGCGCAGGAAAAGGCAGCTGAAACAATAAAGAAAGCCCCGGTTGTGCTGGAAGTTGAAAAACCGGCCGTAAAAGCTAAAAAGGCAGCATAAAGTAAATTCAATAAAAAAGGTCTCCCGTGGGAGACCTTTTTTATTGCATCATAAGATCTCGATACACAACCGGTATTGCCCTGACCACATCGCTGGCAAGCACTGATTCGCAACTACCCGCCTGAAAAGCTGCCGCGAGCCCCGCCCGGGCGTGCATCCATGCGCCAGTCAGCGCCGCGTGCCATGGATCCAGCCCCTGCGCGATCAAACCCCCGATCATACCCGCCAATACATCCCCGGTTCCGCCCTTTGCCAGCGCTGAGGTTGCTACAGGCACAACTCCGATCTGACCGGTGGGGGATGCAATGATTGTCAAGGCACCTTTGAGCACTAGCACCTGCCCCCAGCGGCGTGCGTGCTCTCTCGTGATCTCCAGACGGTTAGCCTGGATTTCATCCACCGTCAAGCCGGATAACAGCGCCATTTCACCCGGGTGCGGTGTGAGTACACATCCCCCCTGCAGCTTCCTGGACCAATCCTTTTCCATCGATAGAAGCGCCAGCGCGTCAGCGTCAACCACCATCGCGGGAAAACGCGCGGATTCCTTTTTTGTCGTTGTCTTTCCTACCCCAAGGAAACCTGCGCCGTGCTCCTCTCCATCCTCACCCTTGAATAGCAGGGAGTGAATAAATTTTCGGGTTGGTTCCTCACGCCCGATCCCCGGGCCAAGCACCAGGCACTCGCACTTTTTCAATCCGGCGCGTAGCGTGTCAGCGGCCATTTCAGAGATGATCCCTCCGCCATCTTCAAGGATCAGCCAGGTTGCCTCCAGCAGGCCGGACATGCCGGAGTGGGCGATGGATTCCGGTACAGCCACCTGCACCAGGCCTGTTCCAACCGTGTAAGCCCCCTTCGCTGCCAGCACCGGCGCTCCCGGATAGTTCATGCATCCGCCCGCGACCGTCACCTTGCCGTAGCTTCCCTTGTGAGAAAAATCATCCCGCTTTGGTAGCCATGAGCGCGCCATCGCCTGGTCTACCACCAGGTCAGCCTGGTGTTGCTGAGAATACTCACTGATCCCAAGTTCAACCGACAGGATCTCTCCACAATATGGAAAAGCGGATGGCGTTAACAGACCGGTTTTGACCGCTTCGAGACAGATCGTGAGGCGTGCCTTAGGAACAGCCGGGCTTACTTCGCCGCTGGTGCTATCCACCCCCGAGGGACAATCCACAGCCACCCAGGTGTAGGTCCTAAAAATGGATTGCGCAGCCTTCAGTTTGTCTTCGATATCCTCTGCCATCGGCGGCTTGAAGCCGGTCCCAAGCACACCGTCTAACACGATCATCGCTCCGGTTTCGCCGCTAAAGGGATCAACAACATTTTCATCGTTGTCAATCTGCCCGCCTGAAAGCTGGTAATCGAGCAGGAGAGGGTTTTCCGGTTGACGTTTTTTTAGCAGAATGGCATTCGTCTGCCAGCCTTTTTTCTGCAACCCGGTCAACGCGATCAAGGTATCTCCCCCGTTGTTTCCGCCACCGATCAGGCCGACCGCAAATCTTTGACCGCTCGCAGTGAATTTTGAATCGCAGATTTCAGCGACACCCTCACCCGCTTTCTGCATCATTTCCGCGTAGGTATATCCCGCCGCGTTCGCGGCTTCCTCAAGTTTTTTCATGACTTCCGGTGTGACCAGTCTCATTTTGGCTCCCTTATTCCTCTCATTATACAATGCTGGCGCTGGCCATCTTCAATCAAGTATAATCAAACAAATGCAGAAATATACTTACGTCGCAGTGTTTGTCTCCGGTCTCACCTCCCTGGCAGTGGAAATGGCGGCTTCCCGCCTGCTGGGGAATTATTTCGGAACCAGTAACCTGGTGTGGGCAAGCATCATTGGTCTGATCCTCATTTATCTGACCGTGGGTTATTTCATCGGTGGAAGATGGGCTGACCGTTCTCCGCATCACTCTACATTTTACTCGATCCTCGCCTGGGCTTCGCTCGCAACCGGGTTGGTTCCCCTGGCGTCAAGACCGATCCTGCGCATCGCTTCTGATGCCTTTGACCAATTACAGCTTGGCGTGCTGGCTGGTTCTTTTACCACCGTAATGATCCTTTTCATCATCCCGGTGACCCTGATGGGCATGGCATCGCCTTTTGCCATCCGCTTATCGATCCAGGATACGGAAAACGCCGGAAAAATCTCCGGCAGGATCTACGCAATTTCCACCCTGGGCTCCTTCATCGGTACTTTCCTGCCGGTATTGGTGCTCATTCCAACGCTGGGCACTTACCGCACATTCCTGGTGCTCAGCCTGATCCTGATGATTTTCGCGCTCATTGGAATTCTTCTTTCCCGGGGTTGGAAGTACATGCTGCGCTTCGCCTGGATGCCGCTTGTGATCATCGCCCTGTTCATCATCGGCGCGCCCGGAACGGACAAATCCACCGCCGGTCTCATTTATGAGGGCGAATCGAGCTACAACTATATCCAGGTGTTGCAGGATGGAGATTACCGGTTATTACGCCTGAACGAGGGTCAAGGCGTCCATTCGATTTACCATCCCGAGATTACCAATTTCAACGGGC
>CAYYBP010000065.1:0-11423 GCA_964470275.1 uncultured Anaerolinea sp.
CCTCGATCATCGGAGCCATCGGCGCGGTGTTGCTCATCTTCGCTTCCACCCCCGCCCAGCTGCTTATCTTTGGTGCCTTTATGGGAATCGGCCTGGGGATCTTCCTCAGCACCAACTGGGCTTTCGCCAACGATATGGCACCCAAGGATGATGCCGGCAAGTATATCGGACTGACAAACATAGCCACGGCCGGTTCAGCCGCGGTCGCCCGCCTTGAAGGTCCCATGACCGATTGGCTCAACAACGCCGCTCCCGGTCAGTGGTGGGGCTGGACAGCTTTGTTCGCGGTTTCCGCCCTGCTCATGCTGGTCTCAGCCGTGGTCCTCCTCAAGGTACCTGAAGCCCGCAAGCAGACCGACTGACATCGCCGCGCAACACCCGAGTTTGCGCGCGCTCAGCGCGCATACCGTATAATTGCAGTATGCTGATCGATCAATTCATTCAAAATTATCCCGAACCGGTTGCCGTGCTCCTCCATGAGGTTCGCGCCGATCTTTTGCGGCGATATCCAGCGCTCAAGGAAGAACTCGATTCACCGTCGAAAATCATCTCTTACAGCATCGCGCCGGGGATGAAGGGTGTTGTGTTCACCCTCATCCCATCCCAAAAGGGTGTCAAGCTCGGCATCTACCGCGGGCGCGATCTGCCCGACCCGTCCGGGTTGATGGAAGGCAGCGGCAGGGTGCACGCCTACGTGAAGATGAGCCATGAAATCCTGCCATCCCCCCACCTGCAGCAGCTGATGGAAGCCGCGGTTGTTGCCGCCATCCAGAGGAATTCATCCAGGAATTGAACGATGACTGAAAAAACCATCCTCGAAAAACTCCAGCTTAAACCCGGTCGTACCATGGCGATTCTCAATCCACCCGCTGGTTATCCCGAAAAAGCCGGCACCATTCCGTCCGGGGCGGCGGTCACGCACGACCCTGTTCCATCACTCATCATCCAGGTTTTCATTACGTCCCAGCAGCAACTAGAGGAGCAATTTGAACGCCTGGCGCCTCTTGTGGCCAGGGACGGCATGCTCTGGATCACCTACCCCAAGTTGACTTCGAAGCTAAAAGGGGAAATCCACCGCGATTCCATCAATAGTTACGCCCAGGCGCACGGTTGGAAAGGGATAGCGATGATCGCGGTCGACGAAAACTGGTCCGCGTTGAGGTTGAAGCGGCTGTGATCAATCCCATGCTCACCCTTGGTCCGCACACCATCCAGCTGCCGGTCTTCCTGCCCGATGCCACCTACGGCGTTGTGCGCACCATTGACAGCCATGACCTTAAAGCCTGCGGTATCGTAGCGCTGGTGATGAACACTTTTCATCTTACACAGAAACCCGGCTCCACCACCATCCAATCGCTCGGCGGTCTGCACCGCATGACCGGCTGGCCGAAAGCCATCATCACCGATTCCGGTGGATTTCAGGCCTATTCGCTCATCCGCCAGAACCCCAAATACGGGCAGCTGCACGAGAACGGTATCACCTTTTACCCCGAGGGCAGCTCACGCAAGTTTAATCTCACACCCGAGAAGGTCATCCAGCTCCAGCTTGGCTTTGGCTCTGATGTCGTCATCTGCCTGGACGACTGCACCCACGTGGACGATGATTACGCCTCCCAGGTCGTCTCTGTGGACCGCACCGTCGCCTGGGCAAAGCGCAGCCGCGCCGAATATGACCGCCTGCTCCGGCAAAAGAACCTCTCGGAAGACACCCGCCCGAGGATTTTCGCCGTTGTCCAGGGCGGCGGCTTCAAGGACCTGCGCAAGCGCTGCGCCGACGCGTTGCTCGAAATCGGTTTCGATGGCTACGGTTTCGGCGGTTGGCCGCTTGACAAAGACAACCACCTGCTCACCGATATCATCGGTTACACCCGCGAGGTCATTCCGCGCCAGTTCCCCATGCATGCCCTTGGCGTTGGCCACCCAGTAAATGTTCTCGCCTGTTACGCACTCGGGTATGACCTCTTTGACAGCGCCATGCCCACCCGCGACGCCCGCCACGGGCGGCTGTATCGTTTCAACCATCCCGCCGATGGCGCGCACGCAGGTTTGGAAGGGGATTGGTTCTCCTACTGGTACGCCGATAACGAACGCAACATCCGCAGCGATCAGCCCATCAGTTCATTGTGCGATTGCCACACCTGCCGCAACTATTCGCTGGGTTATCTCTACCATCTCTTCAAGCAGGGCGACGCGCTCTTCATGCGCCTCGTCACAATTCACAACCTGCGCTTCATGGTGCAGCTCACCGCGCGCATCCGCAGCGGGGCGCAAAATGCCTGAGCGAAAACCTGACCTGGAAACCCTCGTACACCATGTGCAGGCATCAGACAGGTACAGCGCGATCTCCCCTGAGCTTGTGCGCGCGCTCCTGGCTGCCGAACTCGGCAAACGCCGCAGCCCGAAAGAAGCCGTCAAGGCTGCGCGCACGAAACTGCACCAGGCGGCTGGCGTCTACCAGCAAAGAACCATCCCGTACACCGCTCTTGAAAATGAACTGGATCAGCTGCCTCCCGACCTGGCTGACCCCGCTGTCCAGGAATTCCTGCGCCGCGCAATGGGTTTCCATTCCTCCACCCGCGAGCGCCTGCCCATCCTCCCTCGTTTTTTCAACGAAACGCTTGCCAGCCTTGGTTCGATCCACTCGATCCTCGACGTCGCCTGCGGGCTGAACCCTCTCGCTATTCCCTGGATGCCGCTCGAACCCTGTTTCCACTACACCGCCTGTGATATTTACAGTGACATGATCGCCTTCCTCGATCATTACATCGATAAGTTCACAATCCACGGTTCAGCGCTTGTGTGTGACATCACGAACTGCGTGCCGCCGGTGCGCGCCGACCTTGCCCTCGTGCTCAAGACCCTTCCCTGCCTCGAACAGCTGGATAAAGAGATCGGCTCCCGCCTGTTGGAGCAGCTCGACTGCCCCAACGTCCTCGTCTCTTTTCCTGCCCAGAGCCTCAGCGGACGATCCAAGGGCATGCCCAGGTTTTACGAAAATCACTTTAATGACCTGCTTTCCGGCAAAGATTGGCGCGTCACCCGCTTAGAATTTCCCGGCGAACTTGCCTTCCTGGTGCAAAAGTAAGGCTCTGCATGCGCAAAGACGACCAAGCCTCCCCCACTTCGCTGGTTGATGAACGCCTCGCCCGCATCCTCACATCCCGTAAGTACCGCAGCGTCCAGCTTCCATCGGAAACCCTCACCGACCTGGTGGAACAAGCCAGCCAATCCCGTGCCGCGCCTAAAGAGATCGAAAAACTCGTCCGCAAAAAACTGCACAACATCGTCGCTCCCTACCTCGGCGACCCGGATTATTCCCTTGTGCAGGAAAAATTTTCCAGCCTGCCGCGTGATTTACAGTCCCCGCAGGTGAGGCAGCTCTGCCTTGAGGTGCTTCAGGCGCACGCTTCAACCGCCGAGCGGATTCCTTTTCTAACCGCGTTTTTTCAAAAGCTCTTTGCTTTCACCGGTCAGCCGCGGCGGATCCTGGATGTCGCCTGCGGCCTGAACCCCTTTTCACTTCCCTGGATGAAACTGGAGAATGGCGTGGAGTACCTGGCATACGACCTGCATCATCCCCGTGTGATGGCCATCAGCGCCTTTTTCTCACACGTCGGCCACAACGGCCGTGCCGTCCACCAGGACATCCTGGTCACCCCGCCTTCAGAGGAAGCGGATGTGGTCTTCTTTTTCAAGGAAGCCCACCGTTTTGAGCAGCGCCAGTGCGGCTGCTGCCGTGAGTTTTTCAAAGCGCTCAACACTCGCTTCCTTCTTGTTTCTCTGCCCACAGAATCGCTTAGCGGTCGTCATCCCAAAGTAGACCAGGACCGTCGCCTGATCGATGAATCGATAAAAGGTCAAAACTGGCAGGTGGATGAGATCCTGTTCCCAAACGAGATTGTCTTTTGCATAAAAAAGGCTGCCTGATGGCAAAAAGAAAAAAGAGATCTGCTTCCCTTACCCCCGCCATGGATCCGCAGCAACTGGCGCGCGCCTTCCAGCCCCTGCTCTCACCTGAAGAATTCGCGCTGCTGGTGAACGAAGTTGAACAACCCCTACCGCCTGCCATCCGGCTCAACCCGCTTAAAACCGCTGCCGGCTTCGAAAACACCCTTTCTGCCAGTTATGGCTGGCAGCTGGAACCGCTGCCCTTCTGCCCGCTGGGGTTCCGCGTCGCCACCAACGAAGGTCCTTCCGTCAGCGCTACCCTTGAACACCGCCTTAGCATGTATTACGTCCAGGAAGCGGCTTCCATGTTGCCGGTCGAGCTGTTCTCTTTCGATCCATCAGATGATGCGCTCACCCTCGACATGGCCGCCTCACCCGGTGGTAAGACCACCCATCTCGTCAGCCGCGGGATGGATCGCGGCCTGGTCATCGCCAACGATTCCAGCCAGGGGCGCATCCAGGCGTTGCGTATCGTCCTGCAGAACTGGGGCGCGGTCAACACAGCGATCACCCGCTTTCCTGGCGAAAAATTCGGCAGCTGGTTCCCCGGCGTCTTCGACCGCGTCCTGCTCGACGCTCCCTGCAGCATGCAGGGACTGCGCACCGCCGAATCCCACCCCGCCAAGCCGGTCACCCCGCGGGAGATCCAGCAGCTCTCGCAGCGCCAGGCCGCCCTGCTGGAAAGCGCCTTGCGGGCGGTCAAGACTGGCGGAGAAGTGGTGTATTCCACCTGCACCCTGATGCCGGACGAAGATGAAGCGGTGGTCGATGCGGTCTTGAAGAAATCAGCCGGCGGCGTTGAACTGCTCGACGCGCAGCGCGTCCTGCCGCGACCGGCGCCCGGTTTATCTGCTGCCGGGAAAGAGTTGTATTCGCAGAACATGGAAAAGGTCATACGTCTGTGGCCGCACCGCTATCACACGGCAGGTTTTTTCGCCTGCCTGCTGCGCAAGGTCGCGCCGCTTGATCACGCAACAGAGCCGCCCCCCGTCCGCCCGATGGAAAGGGTCGGGTTTCATCCGCTCTCCGCCCAGGAAGAAACCGCTATATGCCAGCGTTTTTTGGATGATTTTGGTTTTGACCTTTCCCAGGACTTAAAAGCCAACAACCGCGTTCTTGTTCAGCATTTTGAGGAAGTGCACCTCTTCCCCGCGCGCTTGCTGTTGGAATTCCCGGCTCTTCCGCTGCAATCAGCCGGGCTCCTCCTCGGCCAGCACACTCCCGACGGTTTTCTCCCCTCCCACGCATGGGTCGCCCGCTGTGGCGCGTCCTGTCAGAAGAATCGCGTGATCCTTGATGAAAATCAAACCCATTTATGGATGAATGGGGATAATCTGGAAATATCGCTGCCAGGGACTGCAACGTCCAACCGCTACCGGGTTGTGCTCAACCAGGCGGGGCAGGCCATCGGGCGGGCAAAAACCTCTGCCGCGGGTTTGAAGAACCTGCTGCCCCGCCGCCTGCTCTAACCTATCCCCACTCGTACATCACCAACGCGCCTGCCACAACTGCCGCGGTCTCCATACGCAATATCCGCTCCCCCAGCGTGACCGGGGTGAAACCCGCCTTGACCGCGAACGCAACCTCCTCCTCAGAAAATCCGCCTTCCGGACCGATCAGCACAACTGTGTTGGCAGATGAATTGCCGCGCAAATACTCCTTAATATGACTGCGTCTTTCCCCCTCCCATGGGAGTAAACGCGTTTTATATTCCTTGCCAGCGTAACGAACAGCGTCATCAAGCTCCATCACCGGCAGTAATTCCGGGATCCGCCCCCTGCCGCATTGCTCCGCTGCCTCCCTCAGGATGGTCCCCCAGCGCTCATACTTGCCCATTGCATCTGCCGGGCTCTGCACCAATGTCCGGCTGGTCACAACCGGAAGAAATGCGCCCGCCCCAACCTCTGTGCACTTCTGCAGCATCCACTCAAATTTTTCCCGCTGAGTCAGCGCCAGGATCATCAACAGCCGGATTGCTGGCTCGCTCGCTCTCTTGCGCTCCAGTATCCGCCCCGTGCAAATGCCTTCTTTGCAGCTCGCCAGTTCCACCGTCATCTCGCCCCCCAGGTTATCCAGCACGATGCATTGATCACCCGGCTTCATCCGCAGTACGCGCCATATTTGCCGCGCCTGTTGATCGTTGAAAACGACGTTGTCAGCCTGGATGGCCAGCGATTCCACAAAAAATCGGTTCATATGCTCTCCGGTAGTCCGAATGGATTATACTTGGCTCGTCACACAACTCTATTATAGAGATATTATGCAGAAGAACATCACCCGCAACCACCGCTACCTTGACCTGGTCATGGCGCTTTTCCTCACCGTCTTGATCGTCAGCAACATCGCGTCATCCGCCAAGATCGTGGATTGGGGGGTGTCCATCCTCGGCCTTCCCCTGGCGTTTGATGCGGGCACCATCCTCTTCCCCATCAGTTACATTTTTGGCGATGTGCTCACCGAGGTCTACGGTTTTAAGCGTTCGCGCCGCGTCATCTGGACGGGTTTCGGCTGCCTGGTGCTGACCGCCTTTGTTCTGTGGCTGGTGCGCATCATGCCTGGCGAAGCGACCTGGATGGCCCAGACCGGTCAAGCAGCCTACGACGCCATTTTCAACGGGATGACTTCCGGTGGTATCGTAATCGCCAGCCTGGCGGCTTACCTCGCCGGCGAGTTTATGAACTCGGTCGTGCTGGCAAAAATGAAGGTAATCACGGGTGGCAGGTGGTTATGGACCCGCACCATTTCCAGCACCCTGGTGGGTGAGGGCATCGACTCTGCCATCTTTGTCGGCATCGCCTGCCTTACTGGCGTTTTCCCCTGGAGCCTCTTCTGGACCCTCTTCATCACCAATTACATTTTTAAAACCTTGATCGAAGTCATCATGACCCCCGCCACATACCTGGTCGTCAACCGCTTGAAGAAGGCCGAGAAAGAAGACTTCTACGATACGGACACAAAATTCACGATTATCGGAAATTAAGCGCTAATCTAACTATCTGCCGCTGCCACCACCACCGTGTATTCGCCGCGAATGTCGGTTTTCTGCAGTTCGTCGATCAGCTTGCTGACGCTCCCCCGGTACACCGTTTCAAACTTCTTGGTCAGATCGTTCGCAACGCAGCACCTGCGGTCGCCGTAAACCTCCAGCAGGTCCTGTAGAAACGCCACTAGCCTGTACGGGCTTTCATAGAACACCAGCGTGTGGGGTGAATTGAGATCCACCTCCAGCCAGCGCTTGCGTGCCATGCTCTTGCGCGGCGGGAACCCGCGGAAGGTGAAGCTGTGCACAGGCAGCCCTGATAACACCAGCGCCATGATGAGCGCTGTCGGCCCTGGCACCGCACTGATCTCGATCCCTTTTTCCAGCGCGCTGCGTACAAGGATGAACCCCGGATCAGAGATCGATGGCGTGCCGGCGTCGGTGACCAGCGCGACCTTCTTGTCCAGTTCCAAAAACTCCATCACCTTTGGCAGCGCCCTCTGCTCGTTATCTTCGCGGAAGGAGATCTGCGGTTTGTGAATGTCAAAATGAGTCAACAGGAAACCCGTCTTGCGGGTGTCCTCGCTCACCACTACATCCGCGCTTTCCAGTTCTGCCAGCGCGCGCTGCGAGATGTCCGCCAGGTTGCCGATCGGGGTTGCAACGAGTACAAGCATATGCAGGGATCCTTTCTCAGCAGTATATCATGTTCCCCGCCGCGGACCAGCTTGCCCCGGTCACTTCTTCCTGTCGCTTCCCCCTCCGGATGCAGGTATAATACCCCTAGGAGAACCCATGACTTCGACCCCCACCCGTGACCGCATCAACTCTGCCACCGAAACCCCCAGACCGGGCCGCCGCCCCAGCTGGATCAGGGTCACCGCGCCGACCGGCGAGACCTACTCCCAGCTGCAATCCCTGATGCGCCGAAAAGCGCTGCACACCGTCTGCGAAGAAGCTGGCTGCCCCAACATGGGCGAATGCTGGGGGAGCGGCACCGCCACGTTCCTCATGCTGGGGGATATCTGCACCCGTTCCTGCCGCTTTTGTGATGTCAAGCACGGTCGCCCCGGCGAGCTGGATTGGGAGGAGCCCGAACGCGTTGCCCAGGCGGTGAAAGCCATGGAATTGAAGCACGCCGTGATCACCTCGGTCAACCGCGACGAACGCGAGGATGGCGGCGCGCCCATCTTTGCTGCTGTCATTAACCGCATCCACGAGATCGTCCCCGGCTGCTCGGTCGAGGTGTTGATCCCCGATTTCAAAGCCAGCGTCGACGCGCTCAAGACCGTCATGGACGCCCATCCCGAGATTCTCAATCACAACGTGGAGACCGTCCCGTCGCTCTTCAAGAAAGTGCAGCCGCAGGACCACTATGAATGGTCACAAGCCGTGCTGACCAACGCTAAAAAACTCGACCCGCGCGCGCTCACCAAGTCCGGCATCATGGTCGGGCTGGGCGAGACGATCAACGAGGTCAAAGAGGTCATGCGCGACCTGCGCGCCTGGGATGTGGACATCCTCACCATCGGGCAGTACCTGCAGCCCAGCCACCGCCACCTGCCGATCGAACGATATTACACCCTCGAGGAATTCGCCGAGTTAAAGGAATACGGGCTGGCGATCGGCTTTAAATGGGTCGAGAGCGCACCGCTTGTGCGTTCCTCCTATCATGCCGCTCAGCAGGTGCGTGCCTTGCGTCCGGATTTTGACAACCCAGCCTGATCCGGTTTCACGTTTCACTCAAAGTTGAAATCTTAACAGGCTGTTGATCAGCCAATCTTTCTGTTTTCAGTACTTCAGCACTGCTTTCATCGCCAGGTCAAACAGCAGCCTGCGGGTATCCTCGCGCTTGTGCCAGGCTCGCAGGTCCCAGCCATCGGGGTGAACCAGGTCGCCGCCGTACACGATCTGCCCTAGCCGGATCTCGCGGAATTGCGCCACCGCGAAGAACGCCGCCGCTTCCATCTCCACGATCTCGCAGCCTTCCTCCAACCGGGCTTTACGTTTGCCGGGTGTTTCGCGGTAAAACGCGTCCGTTGTCCAGGCCTTCACCAGCCGGTAGCCGAGGCCAGCCTCGCGGCAAACTTCCTCCAGCACTTCCACGCCGCGCGGGTTTGCCTTCACAACGCGGGCGGGCGGCAGGTAATGGTAAGAGACGCCTTCATCCCTCACCGCGGAGGTGATGATCATCACCGACCCTGTGTCGATCGACCGGTCCAGCACCCCGCACCCGCCGCACACAATATACTTCGTCACACCAACCGCGATCAACTCCTCCAGGAACGCGGCTGCCAGCGGCGCGCCCACACCCGGGTGAAACACCGCCACCGCGTCGCTGCCGCTGCCGTAGCGGTAGACCGGGTGTTTGCCCATCTCAGAGCCCAGGTTTCCCACCAGTGTCAGTTTTTCCTCTGCAAGCAGCTGGTCGAAAACATCCTTGAAAAAGCACAGAACTCCCCTGGCGGGTACAGCGCTTCCAACGCCGATTCTGAATGGATCCGGCATCGTGATCGAGGTGCGGTCTTCATCAAATTCAAGTATCGGGGCTCTTTTCGGGCTCATAATTACCTCTTGCTAATTAATACCAAATTTCTTTGCAAATTCCTTCAGCGCGTCCTTACCGATCCAGCGGGCGGAGGCGTGCTTGCTTTCCGTCAGCTGCCTGGCGCACCTTACCGCGGCCTCCCGTAAGGATGCGCGATTCTTGCCCATATTTCGCAGCGCCCAGTTGACCGCCTTCTTGACAAAGTTCCTCGGATCCTCCGCGTACTGCTCGATCAAAGGGAAAAAGCCCGCCACCACCTCATCCGGGATATGCTTCCCATTCCAGGCGATGGCCGCCACGCTGGCGAACGCCGCCCGCCGCACAAATTCCTCTTCACGCTCCGCCCACTGGGGGATCAGATCGAGGATCCCCTCCGCGTAGATAAAAAGGTTGTCGGTCGCCTGGTCGCAAATATCCCACGAGTCGAAATCTTCCACCCACGCGTTCATCTGCTCGCGCGTCACCAGCAACGGGTCATCGACCATCGTCGCCAACAGCCTGGCATCGTGTACCCCGGAATCCCACAGTTGCTGCGCCAGCGCGTGGTCTTTCACCCCCCTGGCCAGCTTGCGCAGGTCGTAGACCGAGATGCCCAGCATCTTCTCCCCGCGGATGCCAAAGCGCTGCTGCCCGGCGACATTTACCGGGTTGGCCAGTGCTTCCAGCTTCGCCATCATTTCCTCATAGGTTAGTTTTGGGGTCACATCCGATCCATTCTATGCCGGCTTGCCCTACAAACCGTTTCGCCATCACCGCCAGCGCCTGCGGGTTGTTGTCCACCAGGATGAATTCCCGCCCCAACTCCAGGCAGGCCGCGCCGGTGGTGCCGCTGCCTGCGAAGAAATCCAGCACCGTGTCGCCCGGGTTGGAGGACGCCGCGATGATACGCCGCAGGATGCCCAGCGGTTTTTGCGTCGGGTAGCCGGTCTTCTCTTTGCCTGCGGTCGGCACGATGGTGTGCCACCAGGTGTCGGTGGGCAGCTTACCGCGTGCCGCCTTCTCCTTGCCCACCAGCCCCGGCGCCATGTAGGGGATGCGGTCAATGGCATCGTAATTGAAAATGTAATCCTCCGCGTCCTTCGCGTACCACAGGATGTTGTCGTGCTTGGACGGCCATTTCCTGCGCGTGCGCGCGCCGTAATCGTACGCCCAGATGATCTCGTTCAGAAAGCTCGCCCGCCCGAAGATGTTATCCAGCAGCACCTTGCAGTAATGCACCTCGCGATAGTCAATGTGAAAGTACAGGCTGCCATTTGACGTTAGCACCCGGCGCGCTTCGACCAGCCTTGGCTCCAGGAACGCCAGGAAGTCATCGAATAGGTCATCGTATGCCAGCGAGCCCAGCACGGTTGTGGCGTAGCGCCGACCCTTAAACCCCACCCGGTCTCCCTCCTCCGAGCGGCTGGTGCGTATGCTGGTGCGCGATTGCGCCTTGCCCGTGTTGAACGGCGGGTCGATATACACCAGCGCCGTCGAGCCGTCTGGCAGTCCGCGCAGGATCTCTAAATTATCTCCAAAGTAAATCCGGTCAGTCATTATCCACGCTCGCCCGGGTGTTGACGCGCTCTCGCCCCTCACTCGCCAATGATCTTCACCAGCACGCGCTTGGCGCGCCGCCCGTCAAACTCACCATAGAAGATCTGCTCCCACGTGCCGAAGTCAAGCCGGCCGTTGGTCACCGCTACCACCACCTCGCGCCCCATCACCTGGCGCTTCATGTGCGCGTCGGCGTTGTCCTCGCCGGTGTCGTTGTGGCGGTACTGGCCCACCGGGTCATGCGGCGCCAGCTTCTCCAGCCAGGCGTCGTAATCGCGGTGCAACCCGCTCTCATCGTCATTGATGAACACCGAAGCCGTGATATGCATCGGGTTGACCAGCGCCAGCCCTTCCATGATGCCACTCTCCCGCAGGCAGGCCTGCACTTGCGGCGTGATGTTTACAAACCCC
>CAYYBP010000066.1:0-11419 GCA_964470275.1 uncultured Anaerolinea sp.
TTTATGATTTTTCGAACAGCGATCGAGGAGTACCAGGCCGCGGGATTCGAAACCCATCCCCATCTCAATTACCTGAATGAAAATTACCAATTGATTTCCGTCAATGAATTTGGAGATCTCCTTCTCTTCAAGTACTCAGGCGGCCTGGATTGAATAGAATCTTGAGGTATTGCCTCCCATTCCTGATAATTGCCCCTTTAATTCTGATCTTGAGCTCTCTTCCCAATTGGACAGGCAGATCAGTTCAAGACGAGAAGGTTTCATTTGTTGGACAATATTTTGATAAAGCCGATTACTCAGTGCACATTGCGATGATGCAATCCGGGATGGATGATAATTGGTTATATCACTTCCGATTCACAACAGAACCTCACAAATCAGCAGCGGTTAAGTTGTTCTACATAGCTCTTGGGCATTTATCAAGCCTGCTGGGCTTTCAACCAGAAGCAGCTTATCAACTCAGTCGCTGGATTTTGGGTCTTACCGTTCTTTGGAGTATTTTCTTATTGTTTAAGAATATATTTGGCACCAGGCTTCTTTTCTGGTGTGCTTTTATTTTATGTGTTATGGGAAGTGGGTTGGGGTGGTTGCAGCTGCTTACAGGTTGGATACCTGGCCGGGTGACCCCTATTGATTACTGGTTGATCGATGCTTATGTTTTTTTTAGTATTTCCATGTTCCCTCATTTTTCATTCATTATCTGCCTTTTATCGCTCTGCCTGTTGCTCTATTATAAGTTTCTTGAAAAAGAACGGTATTCCCTGATCTTTGGGATCGTCATCGCAATGTGGTTGGTGCAACTGGTCAACCCTATTACCCCTCTTGTCATCGACGTTACGATTCTTATAACAACTATTATGTTTCGGAGGGAAAAAACAGATCGGTCAGTAAAACACATTATTGGATTGGCAGCTATTTTTCTTGGTCAACTTCCTCTGCTGATATACAATTTTTTGGTTCTCACTACATGGTCTGTGTGGTCTCAGTTCACGGTGCAAAACCTGACTCTCTCTCCTTCTCCCTTGTACTACCTGTGGGGGTTTGCTTTGTTTTGGCCGTTCGTGGTTGTTGGATTTTGGATAGCGATCCGGAAAAAGGACCCAAACCTCATTGGATTAGGCAGCTGGATACTATTTGCGTTTCTTATGGCGTATGCGCCCCTTGGTATTCAACGACGTTTTTTACTGGGAATCACAGTACCATTGGCAGCCCTCGCCGTACAAGGATTGGCATATTGCGTGGATTGTCTGGCAGGCAAATCATTATTCTTTGAAAAGCATAAAGTGAGCATTTATATTCTGTTTGTTTTCTTTACATCCCTTTCATCGATCTATTTAAGCATCGGCAACAGCATGGTGATGAAATCACGCCCTGCGGAATATTTTTATTCATCATCACTTGATCCAGCGCTGCTGTGGCTGGGAGAAAATGTTAGCCGGGATGAATTTGTCCTTGCCAGCCCCGATACGAGTCTATTGATAGCTCAGCGATCAGGTTTGAAAGTATATCTCGGACATGAAATGGAAACACTTTTCTTTGAGCAAAAGCTGGAATCGGTTACAAAAGGCTATCAATCCAACCTTCCTTCCTCGTTCCTCTCTGATCTTCCTGTCCAATGGGTGGTATACGGTCCGCTGGAACAAAACCTTACTGAGTATTTTGTCCCGGGAGACAATTTACGGCTGCGTTTTCAGAATGAGGATGTACGGGTATATAGGATATCTGATTAGGTTCTCCCAACATTCATGCGTATTCCCGTGCGTGATCAGACAAATCAGCGCCACGCCTTCATGTTATAATCCCCTCAATCGAGCAGGAGACACAAGGTGCATAACAGCGACTGACCCCATTCTTTCGGTAGACCCTGACGGCGCGTCACTATTGTTTCCATTGCCGGAGGCTTCTGCCTCCGGTTTTTCTTATCGAAAAGGTCGCACATGCTCTCTGTTCACGCTCTCTCAAAATCCTACGGTATCCATACCGTTCTCGAAAATATCTCCTTCACCCTCAACCCCGGCGAGAAGGCCGCGCTGGCGGGTCCCAACGGCTGCGGCAAGACCACCCTGCTGCGCATTCTCACCGGGCGCGAAACCCCCGACAGCGGCTTTTTCCGCTTTGATCCCCCCTCCCTCGTCCCGGGCTACCTGCCGCAGGGCGCGGAGCTGGCGGGTCACCTGAGCGTGGGGCAGACCCTGGCGCAGTTGCAGGGCGACCTGCCCGGGCTCACCCGTCAGCTGGAGCAGCTGGCGCAGGCGCTGATGCACGCGCCCGCCGACGAAGGGCTGCAGCAAGCCTACGATGCGTGCCTGGCGCGGCTCAACTCCGCGGCTGAATCGGCCGGCGACGCGCCCGCCATCCTGGCCGGCTTCGGGCTGGACGCGCTCCCGCCTGACCTGCCGGTCTCTGCGCTGAGCGGTGGGCAGAAGACCCGCCTGATGCTGGCGTGGCTGCTGCTGGCGCGCCCGCGCCTGCTGCTGCTCGATGAACCCACCAATCACCTGGATATCGAGATGCTCGAATGGCTGGAAGGCTGGCTGCAGCGTTCGCCCTGCGCGGTGCTGCTGGTGTCGCACGACCGCGTCTTCCTGGATAACGTCGTCAGCTGGATCTACGAGCTGAGCCCGCTCACCCACACGCTCACCGCCTACCCCGGCAATTACAGCGCCTACCAGCAGGCAAAAGAGGAGGAGCGCGACCGCCAGCAGCAGGAATACATCGACCAGCAGGACGAAATTGCCAGGCTGCAGGCCGCCGCCGGGCACTACCGCGACATCGCCAGGTTCCGCAAGGGCGGTAAGGCCGACTCGGGTGACAAGTTCGCCAGGGGTTTTTTCGCCAACCGTTCGCTCGGGACTGTGCGGCGTGCCCGGGCGGTCGAAGCGCGGGTGGAGAAACTGCTCACTGAAGACCACATCGAAAAACCGCGCGCGTCCTACAAAATGAAGATGATCTTCACCGACACGCCCCGCAGCGGGCGGGACGTGGTCGTGCTCAGGGATCTTGACATCGGCTATGGCGGGCGGTCCCTTGTCAGCGGCATCAACGCAGTGCTGCGCCATGGTCAGCGCGCCGTGTTGACCGGACCCAACGGCTGCGGCAAGACCACGCTGCTGCGCACCATCGCCGGCAGGCTCGCGCCGGTGGCGGGCGTCTGCCGCGTGGGGGCGGGGGTAAAGGCGGGCTACATGACCCAGGAGCAGGAGGAGTTCGCGCCCGGCGAAAACGCCCTGACCGCCCTGAAGCGGGTCTCGGGCTTTGCAGAGACCGAGGCGCGCACCTTTTTACACCGCTACCTGTTCAGCGGCGACGAGGTGTTTACGCCGGTAGAAGCGCTTTCATTCGGTCAGCGCTCGCGCCTGTCGCTGGCCTGCCTGGTGGTGCAGGGCTGCAACCTGCTGCTGCTGGACGAGCCGCTCAATCACCTTGACCTGCCCTCGCGCGACCAGTTCGAGAAAGCGCTGGCATCATTCGAAGGCACGCTGCTGGTGGTCACGCACGACCGCTACTTCATACAACGCGCCGCCACCCACCTGTGGGAGATGCGCGGCGGCGGGTTAACGACCCGGGAAATGTGAAGGGTAACATGAAAAATGACAGTCTCGTTACCACCCCGGCCAGCCTGCAGGAAGTGCTGGACCTGATCACCGCCATCAGGCCGGCGGCGCGGCGGGCGGACTTCCCGTCGATCACCGACCTCGAGGAGATATTTCGATCACCAGGGATCGGCGCGGACGCGCGCCTGTGGCGCGACCCGTCAGGTGTGCCGGCGGCGTACGCCCTGGTGCACTTCCCGTACAACAACCTGAATTTTGAGATCCGCGAAGCATGGTGGACGGACGAGCTGGAGGACGAGATCCTGGAGTGGGCGCAGGGGCGGATGCGTGCGCGTTACGGGGAGGAGCTGGCGGGCAACACGCTGGATGGCAGTTGCCGGGCAGAAGACGGGCGCATGACGCGTTTTTTCGAGCGCCATGGATTTGTAAAAGAAGAAGTGGAGAGCATGGTTTTCCAGGCCGAGTTGAGCACGCCGCCGCCGGACGCGCTGCTGCCGGAGGGATTCACCATCCGCGCGCTGGACCCCGCGGGAGAAGTGGAGCAGGCGTTGGCCGTGCACCAGGCGGCGTATGGCACCAGCAATTTCACCCTGGAGGACCGGCTGGCGATGATGAACACCGCCGCCTACCGTCCGGCGCTTGACCTGGTGGCGGTCGCCCCGGATGGCACGCTCGCCGGCAGCTGCGTCTGCGGGGTGGAGGGGGCTTACGCACTCGACGGCGTGGTGGAGGGTTATACCGACCCCGTGGTGGTGTTGCCGCGCTACCAGGGAAAGGGGCTGGCGACCGCGCTGCTGATGAGCGGGCTGGTGGGGTTATACGCTTTGTATGCGCGCCGGGTGCAGCTCAGCACCAGCAGCACCAATATCGGCATGCAGCGGGCAGCCGAGGCGGCGGGCTTTACCTGCGTGGCGCGCAGCGCGTGGTTCTCGCTTGACCTGCCGGAATAACTCGCAGGGTGCGCCGAAAACGCACCGTCCGAAACCGATAATTTATATAACTACCGATGGATACTCAGAAACCGGGTTATCCCGCCTGGTTGTCAATGATCTCGCTGGCGGCTTTGCCGGTCATGTGCTCAATGGTCACCTCGACGGCGAGGAAGTTCTTCCATTCCTTCCGGATCTCCTCGCGGCCGGACTGCAGGTAGCCCGGGGAATACTTCCGCGCCAGGCTCTCCATGGCGGCTTGGATCTCGCTGTCCGCGGTGAGGATGCGCGCCCGGCCGAAGGCGATGGCGCTGCGGTAATGGGTGGTGAAAGCCGCCGGCTGCACTTCGTCCATCTGTATGACGCAGAATGAGACCCTGTCATCCCTGCGAATGCCGTCCAGCTTGTGGCCTGACCTGGCCATGTGAAAATACAGTCTGCCATCCTGGTAGGCGTAACTGATGGGCACGGCGTAGGGGTAGCCATCGTCGCCGGTCACCGCCAGCACCCCGGCGGTGCAGGACTGCAGAATGCCAACAGTTTCTTCTTCGGAGAGTTGTTGTTTCTTGAGCCGCATTTCTCTGAACATGGGCGATCCTTGTGGTGATGGGATGAGTACTATTGTACATCCGGGCGCTGAACGATGGTTCATTTTGGAAGCGCGCGAGCGCATCGCCCCGGAGTCATAAATAGTATAATATTTATCCAATTATAGTAAAATGACAGCGGAGGACACACTTATGGTACTACAGATCAACACTCCCGCACCGGATTTCACACTGCCCTCCCAGTTGGGGACGCAGGTGACGCTCAGCCAGTTCCGCGGCAGGAACGTGGTGCTGGCCTTCTTCCCTCTCGCCTGGACCCCGATATGAACGGAGCAGATCCCGCTTTACGAAGCCGAGATGGCCAGTTTCGCGGGATTGGACACCCAGGTTCTGGGTATCAGCGTTGACTCCGAGCCCTGCCTCAAGGCGTGGGCGAAGGACCTTGGCGGCATCACCTACCCGCTGCTCAGCGACTTCTGGCCGCACGGGGCGGTGGCGCAGCGTTTCGGCGTTCTGCGCGACGAAGGGCACTCTGAGCGTGCCATCTTCATTATTGATAAACACGGCGTTATCCGCTATGTGGACGTGCACGACATCGACGCGCAGCCCTCGAACGACGAACTGCGCCGCGCCATCCGGCAGATTGACCCCGAGGTGCGCGACCGGCCTGAACCGCAGGAGCCCGAGCCGGCGGTGCTGCCGCATGGCGGCATCGTGATGTACTGCACCAAGTGGTGCCCGGACTGCAAGGACGCGCGCGCCTGGCTGGCAGAACACAAGCTGGCGTATACCGAGGTGGACATCACCACCACCCCCGGCGCCGCCCGCCAGGTGGAGCGGTGGGCCAACGGCAACCGCACCACCCCCACCTTCGACATTGACGGCACCATCGTGGTGGATTTTGACCTGCCGCGGCTGCGCGAGGTGCTCGGTCTCTGATACCCCCGCTGCCTTCGAAGCCCGCGGGACAGGCGCGCGTGTTCACGCCCAGCCCCGGTACCTTCTCAAACATGTATAGACAATTACTCCAGGGGCGTCTGAAAAGACGCTCCTCGCGAGTATAATGGCAGGACGATGAAGCTCACCGGTCTCTACCGCAGGTGGCGCCACGCCCCCGCGGCGCGCGCCATCCTGCCGCTGCTTTCCGCCCTCATAGTCGGCGTCTACCCTGCTTTCTACTACTACACCAATAACGCCGCGCTGGTGCGCTTTTCCAGTTTCGGGCGGCTGCTGCCGTTTTACGCGCTGCTGGTGCTCATGCTCTACGGCGTATCGCTGCTGGTCAACCGCGGAGACTCCGTTCGGGCGGCCACCGCCACGATGGTATTCACGCTGTTCTTCAACACCTACGGCATCGTTTACGGGTTTATTATGGAGCTCGACCTGGTGCGGGTGGAGCATTACACCTTGCTTCCCGCGTACATCTTCCTGGGGTTGTACAGCGGGTGGTTGGTGACGAGGTTTAGAAAAGAAACTTCATTTTCACTTTGGGCGATCGTTGCCGTTGTGTTTACCCTGCTCACCCTCGTCAGCATCGCGCGCATCCTGCCGCACGAGATCGACAAGTACCGGCTCAGTCACACGCCGGCGCAGGTAAGTGTGAACGTGAAAGTGGAGACTGGCACCGGACCCGACATCTATTACCTTGTTTTTGACGAGTTTTCGGGTCTGCAGACGATGCGCGACTACTGGAAAAACCCAAAGGTGGACCTGTTTCAGCAGCAGCTGGAGGATATGGGGTTCACCTTCCTCGAAGAAAGCCGCTCGAGCGATATCTGGTCGATCCACCAGATCGCGACGCGCCTCAATTCCTTCGATTACGAATACGTGCCAGGGCACGAGGAAAAGTGGCTGAATTCGATCGCCAACAACAGCGCCATGACCTACGTGGAAGCGCGGGGCTACACCACGGTGATGTTCGAGGAGTTCTCGTGGTTCTTCCCCACCATGCCCGAAATCCGCGCCGACCATATCTACGACATCAGCATGTTCGAGACGCTGGTCACCCGCACCTTGTATGATGATTTCGGCATGCTGGTGATGGACGCCACCATGCTTTACCCGGTCTTGCACACGGGCAGGCCCATTTATATGAAATACGAACCGCTTCGTAATTTCATCCAGTACGCCATCGAGCAGGTCCCTCACCTGGAGGAAGTATCCTCGCCGAAGTTCGTCTACCTGCACCTGCTGATGCCGCATCAGCCCTACCTTTACAACGCTGAGGGGCAGCCGATCGACCCGGAGTTTTACACCAACTGGGATTATTACATTGAATACTATGATTACGCCATGACGGTCATCACCGATATGGTCGCGCGTATCCAGGCGCAGGCTGACCCCGCCAACCCGCCGGTCATCATCCTGCAGTCGGACCACGGCGCGCGGGTGAGACCCAACAACCGTTGGCTGCGTGACTTCCCGGAGGAGTATCAGCGCGATATCCTGTTCGCGCTGCACATGCCGGGCTTCGACGCGTCGCAGCTGCCGCAGGACCTTGACCCGATCAATACGCTGCCGGTCGTTTTCAACCATCTATTCGATGCGGGTATCCCGCTGCAGCCTTCAACCATGGATGGTGCGGGCGGGAGTGATTGACCCGGCGAATGCCAGGTTGGTGGAAACCGATCTTCTTTCATCAAGATTTACTGGTTTGGACTAAAATATATACTTCAAAGGGTAATCTCACTCTTACCCGGCAGGTGAGCAGATGAAATTTTTGCGCAAAAACTGGTACCATTTTTTGGTGTGGGGCTTGATGATCGGGTATGTCATCCTTTCTCCCAGGCTCGAAGTGAAATACTTCCTCCAGCAGGGAAAACCGGAGCATGTGGAGGGAGTCACTTTCGCTTCCTCCGACCTGATCTTTTCCGGCCTGGAGGACACAAAGCTGGTTCAGCTAAACGGTGAGACTCTTTATAAATTCAACGGGTGGTCATTTCTCAGCACAGCCAGCGACCTGACAGACTATGATATCTATTTTGTGCTCTATTCAGACGCGCACCAGTACCTGTACTCCACGACCGCGGTTGGCAGGCGGGACATCAGAAAAGCGTTCAAGCAATACACCCTTGACCTGAGCATGTGCGGTTTCATCACGTACGTGGCCAAAGAACCGGTAAAGATCGGGGAATACCAGGTCGGCTACCTCTATGTTCACAAGCAGACTGGCGAAAAAGTGTTCCAGCTCACCGACCGGGTGGTCATCCGCACCCCCAACACCCTCCAGCTCGTTGAGATCGAGAAGCCGGAATGAAGACCATCAAATTCGACAAAGACAGGATCCTTCAATCGGGCGCATTTAAGCTGATCTTTCCCGTGGTCGCGGTGCTGCTATCGGGGGTGTACCCGGTGTTCTACTTCTACCGCAAGAACGTGACGCTGGTACCAGTTGACAGTTTTGGGCGCATCCTGCTCGCCTACCTGGCGCTCATCCTTCTTGCCTACGGCATCGCCCTGGTGTTCACCCGCTTCAAGGCGGTCAAAGCGGCCAACGCCGCCAGCGTGTTCCTGGTGTTCTTCAACTCGTACGGCATGCTCTTCACCCTGCTTAAAGACAGGGATATTGTGATGGTGAAACACTACTGGATGCTGCCGCTCTACCTCCTTGCAGCTGTCTACGCCGCCTGGCTGGTGACCCGCCTCAAGCGCCGCAACTCCCGCAGCCTGTGGCGCGGCATCACCCTGGTCTTCCTGGTCCTGCTCGTGTTGAGCATCATCAGCATCATCCCGGCCGAGGTCACCAAGGCCAGCGTCAACGATGCGCATAAGCTCGTCCTGGCGGCTGAAGAGAACACGGGCGGCGCGAAACCCCCCGACATCTATTACCTGATCTACGATGAATTTTCAGGCTTCAAGGCAATGCGCGAATACTGGCACACCGAAGAGGTGGACCCGTTCAAGCAGTGGCTGCTGGATAAAGGTTTCTTCGTGGCGGAGGACAGCGTTTCGAGCGGCACATCGACCCTGCACCAGATGACCAGCCGCCTGAATTTCACGGATTACCCGGATATACCCGACCAGGAACAGACCTACTTCAAATTGATCGCCAACAACAAGGTGATGGCGCTGCTCAAGTCGAAAGGCTACACCACCGTGATGTTCGATGAGATCTCGTGGCAGTATCCAACCATGCCGGAGATCAACGTCGATGTCTATTACGGCATCGATCCAAGCGACCAGAGCGATTTTGGCATGCTGTTTGATGACTTCGGCGTGTTGATCACCAACAACACCATGGTGTACGCGTTCTCAGATTATTACCAGCTGGAAGATTTTGGTTACCGACCGCACCGTAACATGATCCTTTCGACGGTCGAGCGCCTGGGGAACATGGATGACATCCCGCAGCCGCGTTTTGTCTACTCCCACCTGATGATCCCCCACCGGCCGTACCTGTTCACCGCTGATGGCGAAATGCTCGATTCCGAGTTCTACCGTGACTGGAACTATTACGAAGGCTACTGGGTGTACTCGCTGGGCGTCATCAAGGAGATGGTCAACAATATCCTCGCCGATGCCGACCCGGCCAATCCCCCGGTCATCATCCTGCAATCAGACCACGGCGCGCGGCTGCACCGGGATGACTACCCGTTCCAGGGACACACGCCCATACTCTTTGCCATGTACCTTCCCGGTTACGCCGGACCCGAAATCCCGCAGGACGTGAATCCGGTCAACACTTTCCCGATCGTGTTTAATGAATATCTTGGAGAGGAGATTCCGCTGCAATAAGCCTGCAATTCGCAGGAAAATCGATGAAGACCTCGTTGTTTTCCTCTTTCGGCCGTACGCTCCAGGCAACCCGCGAAATTGAGTTACCCCGATCTTTCGTCGTTGCGTTGCTGGCCTCCTTCTTTTCCCTCGCGTTGATCTTCACCGATTACTGGAATATCCCCGACCCCCTGCCGATCGAATTGATGCTGCTGCTCGCAACCATCCTGTTGGGGGCAGCATGGTCCTTCATGGCAGGGGCGCGCCTACGGATATCCTTTAAGATCATCCACATCCCGCTGTTCCTGTTGCTGCTGGGGGGCGTGTTCTGGATCAATTACCTCCCGCTGACCAGCGACCTGCCGTGGCGGGGAGACGAGGACCATCACTTCAGGTTCGTGCTGGCGCTGGTCAGGATGATGGGTAAATTCCCACTCTACGCAGCGCTGCTCATCCTGGCTGCGCTGGCGCTGGTCCTTTTCCTGGCGTGGCGTAAACCGAAGGCGGCGGTCATCCTGGCGCTCACGGTCACGGGCATCCTTCTCCTGCCGTACCCCGAGGAATCGTTATTCGGCAGCCTGCGCTACCCCTACATAAACTACTGGATATACACGCTGACGCTGTACCCGTGGGGGCAGCTTTTTGGGTATTACAACGAGATCCTCTTTCGGATCGTGCCGTTCCTGTCCGCCGTCGCGCTGGCGTGGTTCTACCGCCGCGAGCTTAAACTGGGGATGGAGCCGGCGGGGCTGCTGTGGGCTTTCGCGGTGGCGTTGATCCCGAGCGTGTTCTATTACTCCTCCGTCCTCTACCTGGAGATGCCGGCGGTCTTCCTGATGACATGGGCGTGCCTGCGTGCAGAAAAGCTGCTCACGGGTTCGTTTAACGAGGTGCGGCAGGATGTCGGATGGTACGCGTTGATCCTGATCGGTTTCATCAAGGAGACGACGCTGCCCTTCCTGGTGTGTTTCGCTGCGGCGCGCGCCATCGTCACGCTGGTGCGTGGAATAAAGGGCAAAACCTCCGGCGCGCCTGCCGCCCGGGTGCTGGGCGAGGTCGCCATCCATTTCATCACCCTCATGCCGCTGGCGTATTACCTGCTCTTCCGTACGATCTTCGCGGATACGCGTTCCTACCAGTTCACGCCATCCAACCTGCTTGACCCGCAGGTTTACCTGGTGCTCGCGCGGTCTTTCCTGGAGCAGTTCGGCATCTTCGTATTGTTCTTTATCGCCGGCGTCGTGCTGCTGGTTGTGCGCAGGGAGTACCCCCAGGTGCTGTTCTACCTTCTGGTGATCGCCGGGTACAGCGCTTTCTACTTGCTGGAGCAAAAGGCTTATATCGGCTATAGTCGTTTTAACCTCTTCATGCTGCCAGCGTTCCTGGCAGGCGCCGCGGTTTTCATCCGCTGGCTGACCCGCTGGCGCAAAGCCGCGGGGTACGCGCTGGTAGTCGCGGCGATCGTCTCCTCCCTGCTGCTATCGCCGGTCAACCGCGACGGCACGAAGAAGACGGGTTGGGGAGACTACTTCTTTGAAACCTCGGAGCAATATTACCCGGTCGAAGAGAGTATTGATTATTTAAAGGAATACCACAGCAAGGAAAGCACGTTGTTTGGCGGCATGTATTACGAATACACGTTTTCTTTTTATTTCACCAAGCTCCATTGGCGGCC
>CAYYBP010000067.1:0-11384 GCA_964470275.1 uncultured Anaerolinea sp.
AATACTACCCTGAGGTAACCTCGAAAAAGTCTCATATGTATTGAACGAGTACAAAACCTTGACCTTGTATCAAGAAATATGGTAAAATTTGTCCTGGTTCGAAAGACATTTGAGGTTTCAACACCGAAAAGTGGGCATCCCCCACTTTTCTTATTATCATCAAAAATAAGAGATAGTCTGCAACCAGGTGGAGATAAAAGAATGAAGAACGAATTCACACTCGCATTCAATGAAGTGCTCGAAGACAAAGGACTTCCCAGGGACATCATCCTTGAAGCGCTGGAATCGGCGATGGTGTCTGCCTATCGGCGGTCTGTGAACGCCTCGACAGAGCAGCATATTGAGGCCAAAGTCGACATTGAAACCGGCAAAGTGTCCATTTTCGCCCAGAAGGAAGTTGTAGAAGCGGTGGAAAGCGACATCACCGAGGTGACGCTCGAAGATGCGCGCAAGGTAGAGCCTGAAGCCCAACTTGGCGACCTGGTGACGGTGGAATCGACACCCGGCGACTTCGGCAGGGTCGCGGCGCAAACCGCGCGGCAGGTGATCCAGCAGCGCATCCGAGACGCGGAACGCAAAGCCCAGGTGACCTTCTATGAGAAACAACTCGGCGAGATCGTCAGCGGTGTGATTCAGGCGGTCGGGGCGACCGGGATGACCGTGGGTCTCGAGATGAAAACCGAAGCGAGCATGCCGCGCAAGGAGATGATCCCCGGCGAGCGTTTCCACATTCACGACCGTGTACGCGCCCTGGTGGCAGAAGTCAAAGACAGCCAGCGCGGACCGCAGATCATCCTCTCGCGCACCCATCGTGATTTTCTGCGCCGGCTGCTTGAGAACGAGGTGCCCGAGATCTATCACGGCATCGTCGAGATCCGCTCGATTGCCCGTGAACCAGGCGAACGCGCCAAGGTCGCCGTCTCAGCGACCCAGCAGGGCATCGACCCGGTCGGCGCCTGCGTTGGTATCCGCGGCGTGCGCATCCAGGCAATTGTCAAGGAATTACACGACGAGAAGATCGACGTTATTGAATGGAATCCAGACCCTGTGCTCTTCATCGCCAAGGCCATCAGCCCGGCGCGGGTGAGCGGGGTTTACCTGACGGAAGAGAGAGGCAGCGGCGGAAAAACCGCCACTGTTGTGGTGCCCGAGGACCAGCTCAGCCTGGCCATCGGACGCGTGGGACAGAATGCCCGCCTGGCAGCCAAGCTGACCGGCTGGCGCATCGATATCAAGAGCCTGTCCGAAGCAGCCTCCGACGCCCTCAAGAAACTACAGTCAGATGCTGCACTGGCAACCCTACGGGAGGCCGAGAAAGAAACCGCCCTCAAGGTGGAAGACATGCTGGCACGCAAGGCGGACGGAAAACCGCTTTCGCCTGAAGAATATGACCAGATGACCCGCTTCGTTGACCGCGTGGAACGCAAGTCCATCGCCAAAACCGAAGAGCAGAAAAAGCAAGAAGCCGAAATGCTGGCAGAGCTCAAAAAGACCATCCCGGCCAGCGCTTTTGAACGCAGCATCCTCGACAGCGGTCTGCCGGAACACATTGGTTACATCCTGCAAGAGGCGGGTTACTTCAGCACTGGCGACCTGGCGCTGCAGGTGAAACAGGATCCAGACGTGATCCTGAGACTACAGGGCATCGGCATCCGCGCCATGGAGAACATCAACCTGCTCATCGCAGACCTGGATAAACAACTGGCAGAAGAACAGGCGAAGGCGCTTGAGGCTGCCGCGGAAGCAGCTGCAGCCGAAGCGATCGTTGAACCTGAAGCCCCGGCTGAGGTTGAAGCGTTGACCGCTGAAGAAGTTGAAGAAGTGGCTGAAGTTGCTGCCGAAACCGAAACCACCGGAGTTGCCGCTGAAAGCGAAACCGTAACGGAACCGGAAGTTGAGCCATCACTGGAAGAGCTGTTCACATTGCGGCCGGAAGTGCTGGACACGGTTGCGTTAGCCGAGGAAGACGAAAGCGATGACAGCCAGTCGAAGAAGAAAGGCAAGAAAAAGGGCAAGCATGTAGTGGTTACCTATGACCCTGACCGCGATACGACCACTGTGCAGAAGAAGCACAAACGCGGCGGTGGATGGGACTGGGAAGAATAATTTTGTGAGAAGGACAGGTGGTTAAAAAACAACAAAAGCGGGTCAAACATATTCCACAGCGCACCTGTATCGGCTGTAAAACAACGCTCGCGAAACGGGAACTGGTGAGAGTTGTACGCACAGAAGCCGGCGTGCTGGTGGATCCGACCGGAAAAGTTGCCGGGCGGGGAGCGTATGTTCACAAGACTCGCACCTGTTGGGAGCAAGCGCTAAAAGGTTCGATCAACCATGCCCTGCGCGTGGAGTTGAGCGCTGAAGACCGTGAGCGATTGACCGGGTATATGAATCAGCTGCCGGTTGAGGAACCCACCGCGGGACAGCC
The DNA here is from genome assembly GCA_964470275.1 of uncultured Anaerolinea sp. Lineage (GTDB taxonomy): Bacteria > Chloroflexota > Anaerolineae > Anaerolineales > Anaerolineaceae > UBA6107. Next base: position 2,429 of record CAYYBP010000067.1, read on the forward strand.
GGATGAGACCAAACCATTAGACGGCAGGGAAAAATGACCGGCTGATCAGAACCGACAGGCTCAAAAACACCTGATCACCGTCCTGTCGTTGGGGAACGGTAATTATTGAAGTAGCAAGGCAGGGGAAACAGGGGGAACACTTTTGGAGGTGTGATATGGGCGAAAAACAAATAGAATTTCCGGTACAAATTACCGTGCGGGACCTGGCTCAAAAATTAGAAGCCAGCCCGATCCAGGTCATCAAGGTCCTGATGTCGAACGGGGTGATGGCCAATATCAATCAACAGGTGGATTTTGACACCGCGGCTGTGGTGGCTTCTGAACTGGGTTTCGAAGCCATCCCTGAAGCGTTAAGCGAATCAAACAAACCTGAAGAAGTCGGAGAGATCCCTGACTGGCGCAAAGTCATCATGGATGAGGACCCCGATAACCTCATCGCTCGTCCAGCGGTAGTGACCATCCTGGGTCATGTCGATCACGGCAAAACGACCCTGCTGGATGCCATCCGGCACACCAACGTGGCGGGCGGCGAGGCAGGCGGGATCACGCAGCACATCGGCGCTTACCAGGTTGAGCACAAAGGCCGCCTGATCACCTTCCTGGATACTCCCGGGCACGCGGCTTTCACCGCGATGCGCGCCCGCGGCGCGCAGGGAGCGGATATCGTCATCCTCGTGGTTGCGGCGGACGACGGCGTGATGCCACAGACCCGGGAAGCGATCGCTCACGCCAAGGCAGCGCGGGTGCCCATCATCGTGGCGCTGAACAAGATCGATAGGCCCGACGCGAACATTGATTTTGTCAAACACCAACTGGCTGATAACGGGCTGGTGCCCGATGAATGGGACGGCAACACCATCGTGGTGCCTGTCTCTGCCAAGCAGAAAAAAGGGCTGGAAGACATCCTCGAAGCCATCCTGCTGGTAAGCGACAGCCTGGATATCCGCGCCAACCCCGATGGAAAAGTATTGGGCACGGTCATCGAAGCCCAGGTGGATAAATCACGCGGCGTGATCGCTACATTACTGGTTCAAAACGGCAACCTGAAGTCCGGGGATACCGTGCTGGTGGGCGACACCTACGGCAAGATACGCGCGATGTTCGATTTCACTGGAAAAAAGGTCAAAGACGCCAACCCGTCCACACCGATCCAGGTATTGGGGCTGCCCAATGTACCGCCCGCGGGTGAGCTGTTCACCGTCGTGGCAAATGAAAAAGAAGCCCGGCAAATCCTCGCGGAACGTGAAGCCAATCAAAGCGAAGATGCCGGCGGACCGCAGAAAACCACGCTGGAGAAGCTGTACGAGCGCTTCCAGGCTGGCGAGGTGCGCGAACTGCCGGTGATCCTCAAGGTGGACGTGCAGGGTTCGCTGGAACCGATCGTGAATTCACTCAACGAATTAAGCAAGGGTGACATCAAGATCAACGTCATCCACGCGGAAACCGGCAACATCAGCGAAAACGACGTCATGCTGGCCGCGGCATCACGCGCCATCCTGCTCGGGTTCAATGTCGCGACCGACCAGGCCGCCCGCAACCTGGCGGAACAGCAAGGGGTGTCCATCCGCCTGTATGAAATCATCTACCGTATGATCGAAGACATCGAAAAAGCGTTGAAAGGTATGCTTGAACCTGAAACCCGTGAAATACAGGTTGGTCAGGCCCAAGTGCGCGCCGTGTTCAAGATCAACAAGGTGGGAACGATCGCCGGCTGCCGCGTTATCCAGGGAGAAGTACGACGCAACACGCGTGTACGCCTGCTGCGCAACGGAAACGAGATCTTCGACGGCGAGATCGCCTCGTTGAAACATGAAAAAGATGATGTCAAGGAAGTACGCCAGGGTTTTGAATGCGGTATTTCGTTGAAGGGCTATAATGATATCAACGAGGGCGATATCCTTGAGAGCTACATCATCGAGAAAAACGGTTGATGCGGATTTCTTGAGGAAAGGAACGAGAGAATGCCATCTCCACTCAGACTAACACGCATCGGCAACCGCATCCGTGAAGAGCTTTCTGAAATGCTGGCAAAGGAAGAGATCCACGATCCGCGCCTGGCTGGTATCTCCGTCACCGAGGTAAAAGTTGACCGGGAGCTTTCGTACGCGTCCATCTATGTTTCAGCGGTGGAAGGAGCTGAGCGGTCAAAGGAAATCCTGGAAGGATTGGAAAGCGCCAGCGGTTTCATGCGCAAGGTGCTCTCAGACCGGATCGAACTGCGCGCGTTTCCCAGGCTGCGCTTTTACTGGGACGCGACGCCTGAACGGGCGGACAGGATCGAGCAATTGATCCACTCCATTCACGAAGAAGAAAAGAGCCGGAAGAAGAGATGATCGACAGCAAGATCGGCGAAATGCTCAAGAAGGCTGAAACCATTGGCATCACCTCCCACATCCGGCCGGATGGGGACGCGATCGGCTCCGTTTTGGGGCTGGGGCTCGCACTGCTAAACGCCGGCAAACAGGTGGAAATGGTGCTTAAGAATGGCGTTTCCAAGACGTTTCGCCACCTGCCCGGCGCTGACCTGGTGCAGAGGTCTTTCAAAACCAGCAACGACCTGTACATCGCGGTGGATTGCTCTGACATGGAACGCACCGGCGGCGTGCTCGAAGACCGGCCGCTCGGTATCGTCATTGACCACCATATCACCAACAAGCAGTTCGGGCAGGTGAACCTGGTGGAACCCGAAGCAGTGGCGACATGCGCCATCCTGGCGGAGCACATGCCCGCGTGGGGATTGACTATCGACGAGAAAATCGCCTCCGCGCTACTTACAGGCATCATCAGCGACTCGCTTGGCTTCCGCACATCCAACACGAGCGCCGCCTCCTTGCGCACCGCCGCCGATCTCATGGACAATGGCGCGCAGATCCACCCGCTGTACAATCGCGCGCTCATCAGCCGTCCATTTGAGACTGTGAATTACTGGGGGTACGGGCTGACCAGGCTGCAGCGGGACGGCGGACTGGTTTGGACCGCGCTGACCCTGGATGACCGGCTGAACGCGGGTTACCTGGAAGATGATGACGCGGACCTGACGAACATCCTGTCCAGCATCGAAGAGGCTGAGATCGCGGTGTTATTCGTCGAGCAGAAATCCGGTCATGTAAAGGTCAGCTGGCGCGCGAAACCGGGGCTGGATGTTGCCTCGATCGCCGATTCATTGGGGGGCGGCGGACACCCGGCAGCAGCCGGGGTTGATCTCAACGGCAGCCTCGAAGAGGTTAAAGAAATCGTCCTCGCAAAAACGAGGGACCATCTAAGAAATATCATGCTTCAAAAGGGGAATGCCAATTAATCGGAGTTAGATATGGATACAAATAATTCGTACGATGTTAAGAACGCCATCTCCGGAGTGCTGGTTGTTGACAAACCGGTGGGGATGACCTCGCACGACGTTGTGCAGGTGATCCGCCGGGGTACCAATATCCGCCGCGCTGGTCATACGGGTACGCTTGACCCGCGTGCTTCTGGCGTTTTGGTGGTATTGATCGGACCGGCGGTGCGATTGAGCGAATACGTCGCCGCTTCAGACAAGCGCTACCAGGCAGTGATCATGCTGGGAACCACAACCGACACCTATGACGCGGATGGAAAGACGCTCTCCTCCTCCCCGGTTAACGTCACCGAAGAACAATTTGATACCGAACTGCAAAAATTCGTGGGGCAGATCGAACAGGTACCTCCCCCATATTCCGCGATAAAAGTGCAGGGACACAAGGCGTATGAACTGGCGCGCAAAGGTGAAGAGGTGGAACTCGAACCGCGCATCATCAACGTGTACAGCCTGGAGTTGCTGGAATGGGCTCCACCTGAAGTTGTCATCGATGTTAACTGCTCTTCGGGCACCTACGTGCGCTCGCTGGTCAACGACCTGGGCGCACGCCTGGGCTGCGGCGCCACGCTCACCGGGCTGCGCCGTACCAAGAGCGGCCGTTTCACATTACGGGATGCCGTGCCGCTGCGCAAATTGAACGAAGCCTTCATGGAGAATAACTGGTACCAGTATCTGATCCCGGCAGCCGACGCGTTATCTGACTGGCCGATGATCGAGCTCAGCAACGAGCAGGTGGATGCCCTCCGCCACGGCATGCGAATCGCAGCCGGCGAGACTGAAATAGAAAAATCACTGGGGGTGAGCGAACAAGGCGAACTGGTAGCGCTGCTTGTCCTGGACAAAGAAACCATGGAATGGCAACCAAAGAAGGTCCTCTTCTCATGATCACATCCCCCTCAATCAAATGAGGGGGTTTTCTCAAAATTGAAACTCACGCTCATCGCCTTTATAATAAACGCATGGATTACATCGAAACTCTTCATTCGCACCATACCCCAAGATCCTGGGCTACGATCGGAGCCTTTGACGGCGTGCACAGCGGGCACAGCATGTTGTTCGAGCGGCTGACGCAAGGCGCGCGCGAAGCTGGCTGCCAGTCGGTGGCGATCACGTTTGACCCGCTCCCCGCGCTTTATTTCAACCGCATTAAAACAGGCCAGCTGCTCACATCATTGGATGAGCGCATCGCCTTGATCAAATCCCAGGGAGTCGACGAAGTCGTCGTGCTCGAGTTCAATGATGCGCTGTCGAATGTCGCCGCCGCCGATTTCATGCGCCAGGTGAAGGACGCCATTGGCCTGGAGCGGCTGCTGGCGGGGTTCAACTTCAGCGTCGGCAAGGACAGGCTCGGAACGGTGGCGGAGTTAAAGGATATCGGCAGCCGGATGGAATTTAGCGTGGAAGTGGTGCAGCCGGTCAGGCACGAGCGGGAGATCATATCCTCCAGCGCGATCCGCAATTTACTGAAAGCCGGGGAGATCGAGAAAGCCAATCACTACCTTGGCAGGCAATACACCCTCTCCGGGCAGGTCATCCATGGAGAGCACCGCGGTGGAAAACTGGGCATCCCAACGGCCAACCTGTCGATCCCGGAAGAAAGGCTGCTGCCGGCCAACGGCGTCTATGCCTCCGTGGCGATCATCAATGGACGGCGATACACGGCGGTGACAAACATCGGCCTGCGCCCGACGTTTGAAAACCCGCTGCCTGCGCCAAGGGTTGAACCGCATCTGCTCGATACCGAAGAGGAATTTTATGGAGACTTGCTCGAATTAAGCTTGATCAGCTACCTGCGCCCTGAGATCAAGTTCATCAACGCACAGGCGCTCGTTGACCAGATCCACAAAGACATCCAACAAACCAGGGAACTGATCACAGATGAAACCTGAACGGCAGGTCTACCTGCTCGACCCCCAGCTGCTGCCGCCGGAAACCATCGCGGTGACATTTGCCAAGACGTCCAGATCGCCGGGCTCCTTTCGCGAGATTGCCGCGGAATTGACGGAAAGCAGCAGCGCGGAATTTAATGAAAAATGGGTGGTCGGTTACGGGCACTCGTCGGTAGCCGAACACGCGGTGTTGCACGTGGCGGTCGAAAACATTTCGCGCCTGGCGGTGGAGACGCTTGAATCCAACCGCCTCGCCTCTTACACCGAAAAATCCACCCGCTACCAGACCTGGGATGTAGATGCGTTTTACATCCCGGCCGAATTCCAGGACGCGAAAACAAGAGATCAGTATCTTCAAACCTGCACGACTTTATTCGTAACCTACCAGGCAAGCCTCGAGCGGGTGAACCAACTCGTGCTTTCAGGTGACGCGCTGCCCGGAGAATCTCAAAACCAAAAAGAAAGGCGGGCGAGGCTGAGCGCAATCGACGCCTGCCGGTTCCTGCTGCCGGCCTCTTCGCTGGCGAATGTGGGCATGACGATCAACGCGCGCGCCCTGGAGCACGCCATCGGCAAGATGCTATCCAGCCCACTGCAGGAAGCGCGGGATACCGGCGCTGAGATCAGGGCAGCCGCGTCCGCGAGCACCCCCACCCTGTTGAAATACGCCAACGAGATCCCTTACCTTGAGACAGTCCGCCAGGAGTTCTCCGGTTCGCAAGATCTCATGGAAGACCAAACTGAAGACTGGTGCCGGCTGGTTCATTGGGACGCTGACGCGTTGTACCGGGTGGCGGCCGCGGCGCTGTACCGCGAACAATCGATTGACTATACGCAAGCACTTGCCCAGGCGAAGTCCGCCTCTGAGGATGACCTTGCACGGCAGATGCGCTGCCTGCTCTCCACGCCAGACACGCACACCATCCCCTCGCGTGAACTCGAAAGCGCTGTGTTCACGTTTGACCTGCTCATCGACCAGGGCGCGTATTTTGAGGTCAAACGCCACCGCATGATGACCCAAACGCCGCAGCGGTTGACCGCCAGTCACAGCTATGCCATCCCCCGCCTGGTCGCCGACGCTGGTATGCTGGAGAGCTATTGCGCGGCGATGGATGCAGCCCGTCAGACCTTTTACGCTCTCGAAAACGTTCATCCCGCGGCCGCGGCGTATATCGTGCCGAACGGGTTTAATCGGCGGGTGCTGTTGACGGTGAATCTGCGTAGCCTGGTGCATTTCATCCGGCTACGCAGCGCGCCAAACGCCCACTTCTCCGTGCGACGGGCTGCCCAGCGCATGGCGGAACTTGTCACCGGGCAATTCCCACCGCTTTCGGGGTTATTGGGCAGGAACGAAAACGAAACCTCCAATTCTGTTGAAGCAGGCTGCTTCTACAGCACCTGTGAAAGGTAAGAGAGGAGCAGGGAATTATGATCTCCGAGACTGATATCTTGATCCGACTTGGATTGGCGGCTTTGCTGGGCATGATCGTAGGCTACGAACGCGAACGACAGAATCAACCCGCCGGGCTGCGCACCCACGCCATATTGGCGATCGGGTCATGCCTGGCGATGACCATTTCGATCAACATCGCAATGCAATTCGTGCCCGCCGTGCCCAATGGCGATCCCGGCCGTCTGGCTGCCCAGGTCGTATCGGGCATCGGTTTCCTTGGCGCCGGCGCGATTTTGCGCTACGGCACCAATGTCAAGGGTCTCACGACGGCCACCTCCCTGTGGACGATCGCGATCGTCGGATTGGCGGTTGGCGCGGGGCATTTTTTCTCCGCCGTCGGCACCACGGTCGCGCTGATCATTGTGCTGGTCGTGCTTAACTTCCTGGAGAAACGCCTCATCCGTGTATACCAAACGATCAACGTCGTAGTCACTGCCCACGAAAACCCAGTCCTGGTGGAAGCGCTGACAGACATCTTCGCCAGGTTGAAAAAGAAAGTACTGTCTATCGGCGTTGAAGCAGACCCGGTCAAGCAGAATCTGACCGTCATGATGGTCGTGAAAACGATAGAAGATGATCCGATGAACGATATTCGCGAAGCGCTCGATGCCATTCCAGGGGTCATCCACTACAAACTGAATTAGCGCCAGTTAACCCCCATTCCCGTTCGATTTCGGATAGAATATTCCTGTAAATAGAATATTCCATGGTCCATTTGAGCATCATCTCCATTTTATATCCTTAAGGGAGAGCGTCATGATCATTTCCAATTGCATGAAACGGATCGTACACTCCATCTCACCTGAAACGACGATCAGGCAAGCCGCAGAGACCTTTGTCAAGTTCCACATCGGCACACTGCCTGTTGTGGACGAAAAAGGTATCCTGCAGGGTATCCTGCAAATCCGCGACCTGGTTTCGCTGGTCCTGCCGGATTTTGTGAACCTGGTGCAGGATTTTGATTTTGTCATCGATTTCGGCGCGGCTGAGTATCGTAAACCAGACGAGGAACTGCTTGTGACTCCAGTCAGCGCCGTCATGCAGCCTCCGATCTCGGTCGAGGGGGATTGCGGGCTGCTGCGGGCTTCGGCCTTGTTTAAAAAACACAATCTCTCTGACCTTCCCGTGGTGGGTGAAAACGGGCGCTTGATCGGGATCGCTTCATTGGTCGATATCGGCACCGCTTTCCTGGGACATTGGGAAGCCGGATGATGAGACAGCCTGGAGCAGTTAATGGTTAATGGGATAATCGCGCTGGTTATCTTCCTGGTAACCCTGTACCTGGTCTTTTCAGAGAAGGTGCACCGTACCATCGCGGGTTTGTTTGGCGCGGGCGCAATGCTGGTGATCGGCAAACTGCTCGGATTCTACAACGAGACCGCGGCGATCCAGGCGATCGACCTCTCGACGCTCGGGTTGCTGCTGGGAATGATGCTCATGGTCGCGCTGTTGGAACCAACCGGGTTTTTCGAGTTCATTGCAATTTACGCGGCCAGGCTCTCGAAAGGAAAACCGGTGATCCTGCTTGTGATGCTTGGCTCGATCACCACCATTCTCTCGATGTTCCTGGATAACGTCACAACTGTCATTCTGATCGCGCCTGTAACAATCCTGGTTTGCGAACTTCTGGGGATTAATCCGTCTCCTTACCTGATCGCTGAAGCGTTGCTATCCGACACGGGAGGTATTGCCACATTGATCGGCGACCCACCCAACGTGTTGATCGCCGCCGCAGCGGACCTGACCTTCAACGATTTCCTGACACATTCGCTGCCGATTGTCGCGGTTGCCTGGCTCACCGCTTTGTTGCTGCTGCGTTATCTCTTCCGCGGAGATTTAAAGACCACACCGGAGAACATCGAAGTGCTGATGGAACTGGACCCGTCGGAAGTCTACAAAGATCGTAAAACAGCGCGCAAAGTGCTGATCGTGCTGGTCTGCGCCATCTTACTTTTCTTCCTTGAAGAACTGCTGCAAATTACACCGGAATTAATTGCCATGGGAGCGGCTACAGTGGCATTGCTTTGGATTCGCCCGGACATGCGTAAAACACTTGAACGGCTGGAGTGGAGCGTGCTGGTTTTCTTCATCGCGCTGTTTGTAATGATCGGTGGACTGGAGAGCACCGGAATCCTGGAAATGCTGGCGCAGAATATCGCCTTCATCGCCAGGGATAATCCTTTGCTGTTCGGGATTATCCTGCTGTGGTTGGTGGCGGGATTGTCGGCTTTTCTTGACAATATCCCCGTGACGATCGCGTTGATCCCGGTCATCCAG
>CAYYBP010000068.1:0-11351 GCA_964470275.1 uncultured Anaerolinea sp.
TGGATGTGATGTACCGCGAAGGGTACACGGATATCGAAATGGAAGCCGGACCTTATCTCTCGGCAGTATACGAGATGAGCCGGCCCAAGCGCCACCCGGTGAACGAGATCGTTAACCTGCAGGGGGTCAGCTTCGATGTCGGCATCCTGCACTACGCCTCGGATACCCCCCTTAGCAAGGGGAAAAACCTGGGCGCCGGCGCGCTATCCTACCGCGGGATGGACTCCACCTACGCCACGTCGGTCGCCATTCTCAGGCGTATCTTTGAACTTGAGAGACGCCGGCTGGCTTAAGCCTCAGGCTGCCGTCGCCCAATAAACCCTTTTTTGCTCTTCCAGGCGAGAAAAAACCTCCGCCCTCCCTTTGCGGTATAATCGACTTACGGAGGCTGCATGGAGATCACCTGGTACGGACATTCCTGTTTTCGATTAACTGAACGCAGCATGGCGACGGTCGTCACTGACCCCTATGACCATAAGCAGGTGGGGTATGAGCCCCTCAAGGTCAAAGGAGATATCGTTACCGTCAGCCATAATACTCCCGGACACAACTTCGTCAGCGCGGTGAAAGGCGACTCTCATCTCATCGATGGACCGGGTGAGTTTGAGATCGGCGGTGTATTCATCACCGGCATCCAAACCAACGGTCACACTCTAAAAAACGCTGACGAACCGCGCAACACCATGTACCTGTTCGATTACAACGGGGTCAACGTCCTGCACCTGGGCGACCTCAACCGGGTGCCCAGCCAGGCCGAGGTGGAAGAGATCGGCCCGGTTCACGTGGCGCTCGTTCCCGTGGGCGCCGGCGGCAGCCTGACCGCCATCAAGGCAACCGAAGTTATCAGCCTGCTCGAACCCAACATCGTCGTTCCCATGCATTACGCCACCGCCCACTCCACCAACACCCTGATCAAACTTGAGCCGTTATCCAAGTTTCTCAAGGAGATGGGTCTTGGCTCCGTTGAGTCTGTTCCTTCATTAAAAATACCCAGCACTGGTTCCCTGCCAGATGAAACCAGGGTCGTGGTGCTTGAGTACCAGAAGAATAACCAGTAGATGGAAGCCGAACAGCCTGTCAAACTCATCCTCACCTGGGATATCACCCCCGAACACGAACAGGAGTATTTTGAATTCGTGATCCGCGAGTACATCCCCGGCATTCAGCGCATGGGATGTGAACTGACGGACGCCTGGGCGACCGTTTACGGCAGCAAACCGCAGATTATGGTCGGGCTGATGATCACCGGCGTAAGAAAAGCCCGCCAGGTGCTGCTCTCTGAAAACTGGCAGACCCTCACCAACCGCCTGCAGGATTTCATCCAAAACTTCACATTGAAAGCGGTGTACGCCAGGAACAGTTTTCAGCTCTGAACAGTTGATATGAGTGAAGAAATTTCCCGTCTTCTCCTGGCATGGTACCGGGAACATGCCCGCAGCCTTCCCTGGCGCGGGCTTTCTGATCCCTACGCCATCTGGGTGTCAGAGATCATGCTGCAGCAGACCCGGGTTGAGACGGTCATCCCGTACTTCAACCGTTGGATGGCTGCGCTGCCGGATATCCCCGCGCTTGCCCGCGCCACCCAGGACCAGGTGCTCAAATTATGGGAGGGTCTGGGGTACTATTCACGCGCGCTGTCGATGCACAAGGCAGCCCGCGTCCTGCTCGAAGAACACGCTGGTTCACTCCCGCCCGACCACGATGCGCTCCTCAGCCTGCCGGGGATCGGACCCTACACGGCCGCCGCCATCGCCTCGATCGCCTTTGGGCTGGATCACGCCGTGGTTGATGGCAACGTGAAGCGCGTGCTCGCGCGCCTGTTGAATTACACCAGCCCGGTCAATACTCCTGAAGCCGAAACTGAACTGCGCCGGGTCGCCCGGGGGCTGCTGCCTTCCGGCAGCGCGGGGGAGTTCAACCAGGCGATGATGGACCTGGGCGCGGTCATCTGCACCCCGCGCAACCCCGCCTGCGCGCGCTGCCCGCTGAAAGAGGTATGCTGCGCGTTTGAGAATGACCTGCAATCCTCGCTGCCGGTGAAAAAGACCAAACCACCCATCCCCCATTACACGGTCACCGCCGGCATCCTCATGGATGGCGGGCAGGTGCTGATCGCCAGGCGCCCTCCCGGCAGCCTGCTGGGCGGGTTGTGGGAATTCCCAGGCGGCAAAGTGGAACCCGGAGAGACCCGCCCGCAAGCCCTTGCCCGCGAGTTGCAGGAAGAACTCGGCATCACTGTATCAGTCGGCGACGAGTTTGGAACCTATACTCATGCCTACACGCATTTCCGCGTCACGCTCCACGCCTACCATGTCGCCGCGCCCGGGCGCGCCATCACCCCCATCCAGCCCAGCGAAGTGCGCTGGGTGAGCATCGCCGAGCTTGAGACCTACCCGATGGGCAAGATCGACCGCCTGATTTCGCGGGACCTCGCCAGGGGAACAACCCAATGAACGATCCCTTTGAGCAGATGCGGGAAAGCATGGTTGCCAGTCAAATCGAGCGGCGCGGTGTGACCAACCCGGCTGTATTGAAAGCCATGCGCGGCGTTCCGCGGCACATGTTTGTCCCACTGCAGCACCAGGACCAGGCGTACAGCGATTACCCGCTGCCAATCGGCTACGAACAGACCATCTCCCAACCGTACATCGTCGCGTTGATGACCTCCCTGCTTAACCTGCAGGGTACTGAAAAGGTGTTGGAGGTCGGCACTGGCTCGGGTTACCAGGCCGCGGTGCTTTCCCGGCTTGCCGACCGGGTGCACACGGTCGAGCTCATCCCGCAGCTCGCTGACCATGCCCGTGAGCTGCTCAACAGCCTCGGATATACCAACATCACCGTGCACCACAGCGATGGGTCGCTGGGTTGGCCGGCTGAAGCCCCATACGACGCCATCATGGTCACCGCCAGCGCTCCGCGCGCCCCGGAACCCCTGCTGGAGCAGCTCGCGCCATGCGGCAGGCTGGTGATCCCTGTTGGCAGGCCCGACTGCCAGTGGCTTGAACTTTGGCAGCACGAGGGAAACACCTGGCAACCGGAACAAATCCTGCCGGTCGCGTTCGTACCCCTGCGCGGCAAACACGGCTGGGGACCGGATGAGGATTAGAAAACGCTCCCTTTCGGGAGCGTTGGCTTTTTAACTACGGATCACGTTGAGGATGATCATCGGCCGCCGTTGAGTTTCGCGGTACAGGTAATTTTCAATCGCCTGTTCCACGTCTTTTTGCAGGTTGCCGTTGGCCCTGGCGGCTGTTTCAGCCACGCGGTTGCGCAGTCCAGCGATCAGGTCGGTGCTTTCCTTCCAGGCGATGAACCCGCGCGAGATGATCTCCGGGTCCTTGAGCGGCTTGCCCGTGTACTTGTCCATGGTGAGGTTGACGATCATCACCCCCTCCTCAGACAGCACTTCGCGATCATGCATCACCGCGTCGCTCACGTCGCCTACGCCGGTGCCATCCACATACACGTAGGATGCCGGCACCTTTTCACCCAGCCGCATCTTGCCATCGCGGAACTCGATGCTCTGACCGTTGAGTATGATGGCGGTGTTTTCTTTGGGGATGCCAATTTCATGCGCCAGTTTGGCGTGCTGATTGAGCTGCCGCAGCTCGCCATGGATCGGGATGAAGTATTGCGGCTGCGTCAGGTGCATCAGCAGCTTCATCTCTTCCTGGCTGGCGTGCCCCGAAACATGCACCGGCGCGATGGCTTCATAAATGACATTCGCCCCGCGCTCGAACAGGCGGTTGATGGTGCGGTATACGTTCTCTTCGTTGCCCGGGATCGGGTGAGAGGAGAGGACGATGGTATCACCGTTCTTCACGTCAATACTGCGGTGTGAACTGGTGGATAGTTTTCCAAGGATGGAGGTCGGCTCGCCCTGTGAGCCGGTGCACATGATCACCACTTCCCTGTCCTTCATATGCAGGGCTTCATCGAGGTTGACGAGCAGCTCGTCCGGCAGATTCAGATACCCGAGTTTGCGGGCGATCTTCGCATTGTCCACCATGCTCACCCCGGCGAATGCCATCTTGCGGTTGTGCTTGAGGGCGGCATTGCTAACCTGCTGCATACGCGAGATGAGTGAAGCGAAACTGGCGATGATGATTCGACCTTCCGCTTCTCGAAAGACCTTGTCAAACGCGTCATCAATCACCCGCTCGGATGGCGTCCAGCCTTTTCGTTCGGCGTTGGTGGAATCTGCCAGCAGCGCCAGCACTCCGCGGCGTTGGAACTCTGCCAGCTTGGCGTAATCCGTCGGCCAGTTGTCCACCGGCGTGTGGTCGAATTTGTAATCACCGGTATGCACGATCAACCCGGCAGGCGAATCAATGCCAAGGCCAATCCCATCCGGAATCGAATGGCACACGTGGAAGAAATCCACCGTGAAGGGTCCGATCTTGCGGCTTTCGCCGGCGTTGACCGTCTCGATGCGGGCTTTGGCCGCCATGCCGTTCTTGGCGAGCTTGACTTCCAGCAGGCCGCGCGTTAGCGGCGTGGCGTAGATCGGCGCCTGCACTTCTTCAAGCACGTGCTTGATCGCCCCGGTGTGGTCTTCATGCCCGTGGGTGATGACGATACCCTTCACCTTGTTGCGGCGCTGGGTAAGGTAGGTGATGTCAGGGATGATGTAATCGATCCCCAGCATATCGTTTTCGGGGAACATCAAGCCGGTATCGACCAGAAGGATCTGGTCGTCATATTCGTAAACCATCATGTTCGCGCCGACTTCCCCTAATCCGCCGAGGGGGATGATCTTTAAGACCCCGCCCCGCGGGTGTTCATTTTTTTTGTTTTGTTTCATTTCTTTCATATAACCTTTCATTTTCTAATTAACCGTTCTCAAACCGCAATAAAAGGTCTCCCCTTACAGTGCGGAATTATGCATTAAAAACAAATCCCGGCGGATCGATCAGGCCAGGGTTCGTGTGAGTGTTCCTTTATTGTTAGATACTTCAACTCTGAAATCTCAGAGTGTACATTCAATCTTCGAACAAACCAGTACTTCAATCTCAATCAAACCTGCAATGATAATGAACGATTCCAATTACCTGCTAATTATACCCTGATTTTGTCCAAATTACATGGGGAATTTTTCAATTCACCGATTGAATAGAATCGAGTCGATCAAGTTGTTTTTCTTCCGTAAAGTTCCTCGCGAATTTGCAGCACCTGTCGCCTCAACCTGTCATCGCGTTCGATCAGATCAGCCACCTTTTCACAGGCGTAAATGACGGTGGTATGGTCGCGTCCGCCAAGCGCTTCGCCGATCTGCGGCAGCGACACGTTCGCCTCCTGCCTGAGCAGGTACATCACAACCTGGCGCGGCAGCGCGGCTTCGCGAGAGCGGTCGCGCCCCATCAGCTTTTCCGGGGTGATGCCAAACGCCAAAGCCACCACGTTGACTACATGCGCCGGTTCGAATGTATTCCTCTGCGGGAGGAGGTCGGTGAGCGCAATTTTCACCAGGTCTTCGGTCAGGGGTTTGTTGCGCAAGTCAGCGTAAGCGATCACACGGGTGAGCGCGCCTTCCAGTTCGCGGATGTTGGATTGGAACTGGCGCGCGATCAACTCAAGGATATCAATGGACACCGGATGCCGGGTCCGTTCGGCCTTTGATCGCAGGATGGCGATGCGGGTCTCGAGGTCCGGGGGCTGGATATCCGCGGTGAGACCCCACTCAAAGCGTGAGCGCAGGCGTTCTTCAAGCGTGTTCATCGCCTTCGGGGGGCGGTCTGAAGAGATGACGATCTGCTTATCCTGCCCATGCAGGGTGTTGAAGGTGTGGAAGAACTCCTCCTGCGTCGATTCCTTGCCGGCGATGAACTGGATGTCATCCACCAGCAGCACGTCTATACGGCGGTAGCGGTCGCGGAAGGCCTGGGTCGTGTGGGTGCGGATGGCGTTGATCAGGTCGTTGGTGAATTCTTCAGAGGAGACGTAGAGCACCTGTTGGCCGTGGGCGCGGGCGTAGCTACCGATGGCGTGCAGCAAGTGGGTTTTACCCAGCCCGACGCCGCCGTAAAGAAACAGCGGGTTGTACGCCTGGGCGGGGTTTTCTGCCACCGCCAGGCAAGCGGCGTGCGCCAGGCGGTTGGAAGAACCAACCACAAAACTGTCGAAACTGTAGCGATTGTTGAAAAGCGGGGGTTCGTTGTTGACCGGCTGGATCAGGGGAAGTGATTCTTCATGCCTGGAAGCAGGCGGGGCGTTTTCATAATCCTTATGCCAGACAACAAATTCGACCGTCTGCGACACTTCCATTAAACCACTGAGGATGCGGTTGACCGTCGAGGTCAGCCTGGACTTCAGCCAATCACACGCGTAGGCGTTCGGAACCCCGACTGTGAAAACATCATCGGCGTAATTAACCAATTCGGCAGGTTTCAGCCAGGTATCAAACGAGGCTTTTGGCATCTCCATCTGGAGCTGCCCTACAGCTGCCTGCCACGCGTGCTGATGATCCATCCACGTCCTCCAATGCGTTTTTGCCTGGTGATATTGTTGTACCTGACCACCCGAGCGAAGGATTTATAAGTTCGGGTGGGGCTATAGGTTATTTAATTCAGGTACTACAATGGTCTTACGAGTTACCAGGGCGTTTGCTTCTTCCGAAAGCGTAAAAACATTTTACCTGAATGCCAATCGGGAAACAAGTCGAATACCCTACGCCAGATTAAAGATTTGGCTTTTTTTAAGGTTTGAAATCTTAAGAAAAGAAGGGATGAAGCCAACCTTAAAGAATTCCATTCCGATTATTTTTAGCACCACTAGTGCCTGTTGCTCCAAAACCGCACCCCATATATGGGGGATAACTGAGAATTAGTGGGTATTTTGCCATATTTATACTCGAATCATAAAAGAGCAGGGGTGCAAAACCACATTGTATTCCCGGGTCATATGCCAGATCTGGCATTTCGATTTTTTAACACTCAAGTTCAAATTTTCCGGGCTCGCGCAAAACACTGCGTTAACGCCGTAAGAGTTTATCCCTTGTCAAGCATCAGCCTGGCTGCACGCCTGGCGATTTCCACCGCGAAGTTGGTGCCCCGGTCCCACGGGTACACCTGCGACATGCTGGCAAAATACAACCCCTCCACCGGCGTTTCGATTGATGGAATGTTATGCGAGTGATTGACGAAAGGCACCGGCTGGGCGTAAAGGGTTTTTCCCAGCCATGTCTCGTTGATCCAATCCGGCTCGAAATCAGGGTTGATGCGTTTGAAGCTTGGCAGGAAGCGCGCGAGCAGCTCCTCTTTCGAGAGATCAAAATATTCGTGTCCCGGCTGCAGGTAATCCCCGCAGTATACCAGGTGATTGCCTCCGAATTTTTCCGGCGGGAGAAAGTTGGTATGCTCCACCAGTGCCAGGAACGGGAAGCCGGCTGTCTTGGGCAGGTTGTACCAGTAATAGCCCTCTTTCGAAAGCTGGTGCTTGAGCGAGACCACCATTACGACCGCGCCCAGGCTTTTCAGCTCCAGCAGACCCTTGAGATAGTCCTCCGGCAGCTGGGGCGCCATCTTTGCCAGCTGCGCCGGCGAAATGGTCACCAGCGCCTTGTCGAAGCGCTCCGAACCGCTCGCGGTTGCCACCAGCAACCCTCCCCCTGCCTGCCGGGTGATCTGTTGAACCGGCTGTTTGAAGCGCAATTCCACTCCCATATGGGTGAGGATTTGCGCGAATTCATCGATGAAAGCCTGGAATCCCCCGGTGTAAGTCGCCAGCTTTGTGGTGCGCGCGTGCAATCTCGCCCACATCCACGCCATGTTCACCTTGTTCGCGAAGGCTTCGCTGAACTTGCCAATCACCATCGGCTCCCACATCTCGGTGTAGACTTTCTCACCTGCCCATTTGCGCATCCAGTCTGATACCGTGGTTTTCTCCATCGGCGGCCAGTTCTTCGTCAGGCGCAGGTATAACCCCACCAGCCCAAAGCGGATCTTATTGATGCCAAATCCCAGCCCCGGGTAGAGCAGCGCGCTGGTGATGGAATCAAACGGGTAAAACTTACCCTTGTGAAACATCACCGTCTTGGGGTTCAACACGAGCACCTTGTTCTCCACTCCCAGATCGCGGAAAAGCTGGAACATGTGGCGGTCGGAGGTGAACCAGTGATGGTAGAACTTTTCCATGCTCCATTCCCAGCCCGGCTGCTTAAACCCAGCTGCCAGCCCGCCCGGCGTGCCATCTGCCTCAAAGACCACAACCTCGTGCCCCGCCTTTGCCAGGTCATAAGCGGCCGAAAGCCCGCCAAATCCCGCGCCAATTACCGCAATCTTCATTATGGATATTCTCCTTCGTTCAACGGGTGCACCAGTCAAGCCGGGGTATCTTCATTGGCGCGGGTTTCCCGGCGCAGCGAGTCGTTCCATTTTATGCCTTCACGCGCCATGTAGAAGGCACCCAGCAGGGTGATAGGAAGCCACAAAGCCACGTGCAGCACGACCGCGTAACCCAGGGCTTCTGCCCCCGGCACGTTGTAGGCCACCAGCACTGCCTTGGTCACCGCTTCCCATGTTCCGATGTAGCCCGGAGCTGAAGGAATGGTGGTGGCCAGGTTGGCAATGCCGTTCAACAACATTAACGCGAAGAAGCTCACGCTGAATGTGAAGGCATGCATGACAAACCAGTATTTCACGGTTTCAAGCAGCCAGATGATAACCGAGGTGACAAACACCATCAGGATATTGAAGGGTGAACGCAGCGCGGCCAGGCCATCCAGGAATTTCAGCATGATCCCGGTCGTCTTCTCGCGAATGCGCGCCGGCAGCAGGCGGTCGATAAGCCAGGTGCCGATCCTGGCGGTAAAGCGCGGGAACATCGCCGCCAGCAGGAACAGCACCAGCGCAACCACGAAAATGGCCGTGCCGATCAGCGCCAGGTTTTGGATGTTCCCGACGAAACCGGATTCAAACGCCGCCACCCTGGCGAGCTCCGGTAAATTGACAAAGACAAACGCCAGCATTACCACGCCATCGAAGATACGTTCAACTATGATGGTCGCCAGCGACGCCGAAATCGGCACATTTTCGCGGCGTTTCAGGATTACCGCGCGCAGCACCTCGCCGGCGCGCGCCGGGTAGATGTTGTTGCCCATGTAGCCAATGCAGGTGATGGGGAACATGGTGCGCGTGGGGATCTTCATCACCGGGCGCAGCAGGTAATGCCAGCGCCAGGCCCTCGCCCACACCGCCACGAAATACACCGCGATCCCCGGCAGGATCCACCAGTAGTTGGCAGATCTCACCGCCTGCCAGAAATCACCCAGGTTGAGACCTTTGAGCGCAAAATACAGGAAAGCGACGCTGATCAACAGCCCAACCCAGAATTGCCACCGTTTCATGATTGAAATTCTACCATGAAGACACCTTTGAAAACCGATCCCTCAAATCCGTGCCCTCCGCCGTATAATCATTTTATGGACGAAGAACCCAAACTATATGACCTGATCTACGATATCGTCCGCCAGGTGCCGCTCGGCAAGGTGGCAACTTACGGCCAGGTCGCCCGGATCGCCGGGCGGTGTTCCGCGCAGATGGTGGGGTTCGCCATGTCGGCGCTGCGCTCCCGCCCCGACGAAGCTGATGTGCCCTGGCAGCGCGTCATCAACTCACAGGGCAGGATCAGCCCGCACGGGCTTGGCATGGGCGGATCGATGCAGCGCATCCTGCTGGAGGAAGAGGGCGTCCTGTTTAATTCACAGGGGGTCATCGACCTGGAGCGGTTTGGCTGGGACGGCGTTCTCACCACCCCGGTGCGCGACCGCAAGAACATCATCTGATCAACACCCAAAATACCCGATCATTTACTTTATAGAAACAGGACCCGGCAGCGTCACCGGGTCCTGAATAATTCCTTACCAGTTAATCCATTTCCGACAGG
Organism: uncultured Anaerolinea sp.; assembly: GCA_964470275.1. Taxonomy (GTDB): domain Bacteria; phylum Chloroflexota; class Anaerolineae; order Anaerolineales; family Anaerolineaceae; genus UBA6107. Next base: position 9,883 of record CAYYBP010000068.1, read on the forward strand.
CTGAAGTCTTCACACGGAATTTGCTCGCCGTTGAACTCGACCACCCAGCCGGGGTATGCCTCTTTGAGCCTGTACTCACCCCAGCTGGCGGCGTTTTCCTGCAGGAGCCGGTAAGCGCGCGCCTCGCTGAAGTTGTATCCCTGCCAGGGAAGCTGGGCGGGATCGTTGATGACTTTTGTTCTGCAGGCCAGCGCCGCGCCAACCTGCTGGGCGACGTCCGCCGGCAATGTCTCGTCTTTGTAGAGTCTTATCAGGGAGGGTACCGCGTCTGATGAAAGCGTGTTCAGGTAGGCGACGTCCAGTTTTTCACCCGCCCTGGCGCGCTCCACGTTACGGTTCACGATGAACCCGTCCACGTTTACCAGCGCCAGCGTGGCGCCAAAGCCCACCAGCGTGATCATCAATGCCAGCCCGAACCGTCCGCGTTTCTTCAAGAGCTCAAGCAGCACCACCACCACGATCAGGGCTGCCAGCCAGTAAATACCGATGTTCGTGTACGTGCGCAACTTCGAAAAACCGTAAGCGTCTTCGTACAGCAGGATGCGCTGCAATGACGAAGCCAGGATGACCATCACATTTGCCATCAGGAGAACCGAGAGAACTGAAAAGCCCACCTTCGCGGCCCGCGAGATCATGCGCGTGATGCTGCTGAGCACCACGTACAACCCCAGGCTGAGGATTGCCACAGCCACCAGTTCTCCAAAGCCGCGCCTGGCGTATTCGGCGTAGGTGTAACCGGTCTCCGTGATGTTCGCCTGGCCGCCGAACAGGTAGCGCACCTGGATGAACACGAACACCAGGAACAACAGGTCAACCGCCCCCAGGATGATGCCGGTTTCCGTCCAGCCAAGGAAGGGTTTGATTGCCGGGGCATCGGGGGATGGCTTTTCAACATCGACTGAGGGATGGATCGCCCTGAGATAGACCCCAACCAGGAAGGCCGCAATGATCAGTATATAGAAGAGCCGGAAGAGATACTCGGGAATCTTTTCGAGATCAAACACCTTCTTGATCCAGTCGCCGAAGATCGGGTCTGCCGAAGCCAATAAAACACCCAGAACCGCGACGATGGGCAGGGCGATCAGCACGCCCCGGATAACCGGCAGCGAACGCCTCAGCGCAGAAGGTTTGCCCGTTGCATCCACCGGCGGGGGCGTCTTGGAGCGGGAATTCAACAGGATGGCACCGGAAAACCCGCCGCCGATGACCTTCAACATCTCGAGGAAATAATCGCGCAGCCGATACCACGGCCAGTAGCCGTTCAGGAACGTGGCGGTGAGCAGGATCATCCCGCCAAAAGTAAGCAGCACGCTGACCGCGCGGGTGAACGGTTCGCTGCGCAGCGCCATGACCAGGGCAAAACCCATGATCACCACCGTGAGCAGGATACTCAGTCCATGCGGTTTCTTTTTCTCGATCGCGGTCAGAATATACCCCGCCGCCACCATCACCAGAACCCAGATAGTAAA